>NZ_JALBUR010000005.1:0-101960 GCF_033971865.1 Grylomicrobium aquisgranense
GTTAAACATGAGGATGTCCTCCTTTGTCCCGCCAATTATACTAAATTTGCCATTAAAGCACATCTTATTCACAAAATACAGCATGGCTGCTGTTTTCATTGCAATTTGAAAACCGCTTTGTTATAATTCCATCTGCTTGAAGAAACGGAGGTGTTATAAATGGCAAATATTAAGTCGCAGAAAAAGCGTGCACTCACAAATCTGAAGAGACAGAATGCCCTCGCTGGTGAAAAGAGTGCTCTGAAAACAGCAATCAAGGCAGTCAAGACTGCAGCTGCTGCAAATGACAAGGATGCAGCCGTGACAGCTATGAACCAGGCAAATAAACTTCTTGATAAGGCAATCGTCAGTGGTTTCAAGAAGAAGAATTATGTTGCCCGTCAGAAGTCCAGACTGCAGAAAGCTGTTAATAACATCGCCTGATAATTAAGAAGACTGCGGTCTTCTTTTTTGTATTATGAAACGGCTGAGGAATAACCCCCAGCCGTTTTTTCATATTTCATATATTGTCTGCATCCTGCAGGAAGGCATCCATGATCGATGCTTCTGCGCGCAGCTTTTTTGTATCGCTGCTTTCATCTTTGCGCAATGACAGGATGTGATGCAGCTTCTGTGTACGCCGCTTGAGAAAGCTGATATAGCCTTCTTCCGGATGCTTTGACAAGATGGGGCCAAGAATCAGATCTTCTTCTGTATACGGCACATCTGTCTTCTTTGGCACAAAAGCAATGGCTGTATAGTCATGCCTGTTTTCACTGATCACCCGTTCATCCGTGATTTTGTATTGCTTTGCAGCAATCCACCTGCGCATGGTGATAGGATCATCATTGGCTTCTGTGATAATCGCAGCAAACTGCGCTGTCCTGTCTGCGTCTGCATCCAGAATGGAAATGATCGTATGCACCCCCATGCCGGCAATGACCGCACATTGTGCATCCTGCGGCACGTTGGCAAACCCGTTGCTCAAAACAAGCGTGATTTCTTTCTCCATGTGGTTTGCGACAATGTTGGCAGCTGCCTGATGCAGGGGGCCTTTGCGGACATCACATGCATAGACACGTGCGGCTTTGTGCTGTTCGACAAGCATAACGGGCAGCCAGGCATGATCTGTGCCAATATCGGCAGTGACCAGCCCGGAAGGCACCATATCTGTCAGTACCTGCAGGCGCTTCATCATTCCATGAAGTCCTTGAGTTTGCGGGAACGGTTCGGATGCTTCAGCTTGCGCAGTGCCTTTGCTTCAATCTGGCGGATTCTCTCCCTTGTCACATTGAATTCCTTGCCAACTTCTTCCAGTGTTCTTGGCTTGCCGTCATACAGGCCGAACCGCATCCGCAGCACTTTCTCTTCACGGTCAGTCAGGCCGGAAAGGACATTGTCGATCTCATCTTTCAACAGCTGATTGTTGGCATATTCATCCGGGCTCATGGCATCCTTGTCTTCAATGAAATCACCAAGGTGGCTGTCATCCTCCTCACCGATTGGTGTTTCCAGCGAAACAGGTTCCAGAGCGATCTTCTGGATTTCCCGGACTTTGGCTGGTGAGATGCCGTCCATCTTGGCAGAGATTTCTTCAGCAGTTGGCTCCCGGCCCAGTTCCTGCACGAGCTGTCTCTGCACTCTGGTCAGCTTATTGATGGTTTCTACCATATGGACAGGAATACGGATGGTTCTGGCCTGATCCGCAATGGCACGGGTGATTGCCTGCCGAATCCACCAGGTAGCATACGTTGAAAACTTGAAACCTTTGCGGTAGTCAAACTTTTCTACTGCCTTGACCAGTCCCATGTTGCCTTCCTGGATCAGATCCAGAAACAGCATGCCTCTGCCAACATACTTTTTTGCAATGGAAACAACAAGGCGCAGGTTGCTGGAGATCAGAATATTGCGTGCTTCTTCATCGCCTTCTTCCACACGCCTGGCAATTTCGCGCTCATCTTCCGGCTTCAGCAGCGGCACTCTGCCGATTTCTTTCAGATACATTTTGACAGGATCATTCAGCTGCGTTGCCGCACTGGCATTGACGAGCTCTTCCGGAGCATATTTCTTTTTCAGAAGTTCTCCGATCTGATCGCGGTCCTCAACATCTCCTTCTTCCTCATCATTGCCAAGAGAGTCAGGCGCATCTTCCTCTTCTTCAGCAAGTTCATCGGCAATATCATCGTCTTCAGCGACATCAATGTCATTGTCCGCAAACCATGTCCACAGGCTGTCAATCTCATCATCGTCCAGATCCAGATTTTCCAAAGAGGCCATGACATCTTTCTGATACAGCACGCCGTCATGCTGGTAGACGGCGGCATAATCCTGCTTCAGTTCATCAAGTGTTTTGATCCGGCTGCCGCCTGCTTCATGCACATAGGGATCAATGACGCCGCTCTTCTTTGCAGAAGATGCCCCTCCATAAGCAGCGCCATGGCGGGCTGCACTGTCCGTTTTTTTCTCACTGCTTGTTTTCTTCATCCAGGTACCTCCTTAGTTGGCTGACACATTCTGTATACTGCTTCATCAGCAGCGCTCTGCTCTGCGGATTCAGATCCGTCAGCAGCTGCTGTTTATAGGCATCTGCTTCATTCTGCAGATAGGTAATTTTCACGCGGCGGATCGCGCCTGACAACATGCTTGCATCAAAGTCCATCTCATAGGCCTCGCTGCACACAAGCGCACTGATCAGATCACGAATCTGCTGATCCTGGGTGCGGTCCATCAATACCTGCGGATCGGCTTTGCCCTGCTGGTGCACCATTTCCAGAATCATCACAGCCAGGGTCTGGCGCTGCGGATTGAGCAGATAGCCAAGTTCATCTTCAAAGATTCTGGATGCCCCGGGATATTTGAGCATCATCATCAGAATCTGCTCCTCAGCCTTGTCGTTGCCTGCGGCCGGCGCCACATGGGAAACATGAAGCTGCGATGATGGCATCGGTACGCTGATCTCTTCCTGCCTGGGGGTATAGACCGCCTGGATTCCGGTGATTCTGGATGCCTGATCCAGCAGATATTTCCGGTCCATTTCATCGGTGATGGTTTCCGCAATCTGGCTGGCCTGGGTGATGAATTCTTTTTTCTCCAGATAGGAATTCAGATTGGTGCGCTTTTCCATGTAGGAAAGATAGAAGTCCATCCAGGAAATTTCCTTCGCAGCCAGATTCTGAAGTGCTTCTTTCCCGTCCTGCCGCAGGATTTCATCCGGATCCTTGCCGGTGCGGTTGTCGATGACCGCAACCTCACAGTTTTCTTTTCTGGCCATCTGGACAGCGCGCCAGGTCGCATTCTGGCCTGCCTGATCGCCATCATAGCAGAACACAAGGAGCGGTGCCAGATGGCGGATCAGACGGATCTGTTCCTGGGTACAGGCAGTGCCCAGTGTACAGACTGCATTGGCAATGCCTGCTCTGTCAAAGGCAATGACATCTGTCACGCCTTCACAGATATAGATTCTGCCTGCCCGGCGTGCTTCTTCCTTTGCCCGATGGGCATTGTAGACAAGCTGGCCTTTGACATAGATCTCGGTCTGCGTCGTATTGATATATTTGGCTGGATTGTCAGGGTCCATCGTACGTGCACTGAAGCCAACCGGATTGCCATAGGCATCGTGTATGGGAAAGGTGATACGGCTGGCAAAGACATCCTGCATACCCTGTGAAGTAATCCGTGAGACATTGACTGCCGTCAGAGTCTGATCTTCATAGTGCTTGGCATGCAGAAAACGGGTCAGGGAATCCCCTTCCGGATTCCAGCCGATCTGAAACCGCTCCAGTGTATGGTCATCCATGCCGCGTCCTTTCAGATAGCTGCGGGCAGCAGCACCATCGGTGCTGTTGAGTTCATACATCGTGTAGTTAATGGTTTCCTGCAGGGCATCATACAGCTTCTGACGATGCGGATCAACCTCCCTTTTTTTCTTTACCGGTGATGAAGACAGTGGGAAGCCGATCATGTCGGCCACTTTTCCAACAGCTTCTGGAAAGGAGACATGCTCATAGCGCTGTACAAAGGAGAAGACATTGCCGCCAGCGCCGCAGACAAAGCATTTATAGATCTGCATGTCAGGATTGATGTTCAGGGAAGGATCATGATCATCATGAAAAGGGCAGACTGCTTTATACATCCTGCCCTGTTTGTGTACCTGCAGATAATGGGAAATGACATCTACGATATCTGCTTTGGCGCGAACAGCATTGATTTCATCTTCAGAAAGATATGCCATGGGCCCCCTTTGTTAATCAGTATCAGAAACGAATGGCCTTGTTGATGCGGGAACGGACCTCCTCTACGCTCAGTCTTTCCTGTGCCATGGTATCACGGTCACGAATGGTTACCGTACCGTCTTCCATCGTCTGATCATCCACCGTGATGCAGTAAGGCGTTCCTACTTCATCCATACGGCGGTAGCGTTTGCCGATTGAACCGGCATCATCATATGCAACAGCAAAATCATAGGACAAAGAGCGGTAAATCTCCTGTGCCTTCTCACTGTGTGCTTTCTTCTTCAGCGGCAGAATAGCTGCCTTGACCGGTGCCAGAACCGGATGGAAATGCATGACGATTCTGGTATCGCCATTTTCCAGCTTTTCTTCATCATATGCATCAGTGAAGAACATGAAGAACAGTCTTTCCACACCGACAGCCGGTTCCACGACATACGGCAAAAACTTCTCATTGGTGGTCGGATCAAGATAGGTCAGATCCTTGCCGGAAGCTTCCTGATGACGTCCCAGATCGTAATCTGTACGGTCAGCGATGCCCCAAAGCTCACCCCAGCCCCACGGGAACTTATACTCAATATCGGTTGTGGCCTTGGAATAGAAGCTCAGCTCTTCCTTGGCATGATCACGGAACCGCAGCATTTCCTTCGTTCCGCCCAGAGACAGGATCCAGTCCATGCAGAACTGCCGCCAGTAAGGGAACCACTTGTCATCCTCTCCCGGATGGCAGAAGAATTCCATTTCCATCTGCTCAAATTCACGGGTACGGAAAATAAAGTTGCCAGGTGTAATCTCATTGCGGAAAGACTTGCCGATCTGGCCGATGCCAAACGGCAGCTTCTTGCGGTAGGCACGCTGTACGTTCTTGAAATCAACAAACATGCCCTGGGCTGTTTCCGGACGCAGATAAACGGTGCTCTTGGCATCTTCGACAGTGCCCTGGAATGTCTTGAACATCAGATTGAACTGACGGATCGGTGTGAAATTATGCTTGCCGCAGTCAGGGCATGGAATCTTGTTGTCTTCAATGAACTTTTCCATCTGTTCATTGGTCCAGCCTTCACAGCTGACCTTGCCATTGGACCATTCTTCAATCAGCTGGTCGGCGCGGTGTCTTGTATGGCACTCGCGGCAGTCCATCAGCGGATCAGAGAATCCCTTGAGATGGCCGGATGCTTCCCAGACCTTCGGATTCATCAGAATCGCTGCCTGAATCTCAACATTGTTGGGATCTTCCTGAATGAACTTCTTCTGCCATGCGCGCTTGATATTATCCTTGAGCATGACGCCATAGGGGCCAAAGTCCCATGTGTTGCTCAGACCGCCGTAGATCTCGGATCCCTGAAATACAAATCCTGTATTTTTTGCATGTGAGACAATGAGATCAAACGTTTTTTCCTTTTCCATGCTATCCTCCTGAAATTTTGTTAAACGCTAACAGTTTAACACTTCCCTCTTTACCTTTCAATGTGCATAAAGCTCCTGCAGGAACGCAAAAGAGCGCAGCGTGATGCCGCCGTACTGGTGCAGAAAGTCCACCAGGGCGGTGACATCATCCCAGCTGGCACCCCCTGCCTGCATCACGGCATCATAGTGATGCAGACCAGCTTTGCAGATGAGGCGGAAACGCTTTAAATCAGCTGCAGGAGAAAGCGGCACGCCAAGCTTGGCGGCATCATCGCGGCATAAAAAGCCCCCTGCCTGCACGGACAGGGCACTGACTTCTTTCTTTGCGCATACCGTGCATTCATCGACGTCCGGTGCCATGCCGGAAATGCGCAGCACATCACCCAGATATAAAGCAAGCACAGCTGTCATGTCATCACCGTGATCCAGCATGTCCAGGCTTTGTTTCAGCAGATCATACATCTGTGAAGAAAGGCTCTGCTCGCCTGGCAGCAGTAAGGCATCCGCACATTCACACAGCACGGCAGCCCCTGCTGAAGCATCCAGGTCTTCATGCAGATGGCGGCGCAGGGCAATGGTTTCCGCTGTGCGCAGCCGGAACATGGTCCTGCCGGGATGGTAGTCAAAAAGAAAGCTGGCGGAGGTATATGGCAGCAGTGAAGCACCGTTGCGGCTGGTGATTTTCCGGGCCCCGGGCGCCGAAAAACTGATCTTGCCATATTCTCTGCTCAGCACGCTGAGAAGCACATCTTTTTCCCGGTAATCACTCTGTTTGAGAATGATGACGTCCAAACGGTCATTCATCGCGGAAGGCACCGCCATAGCCGTATTCAGAAATACGGGCGTCCTTGGAGCGCCACTCGCTTTCTACTCTGACAAACAGTGTCAGATAGACATGGACACCCAGCAGCTTCTCCAGATCCACTCTGGCCATGGAGCCGATCTTTTTGAGCATCGATCCGCCCTTGCCGATCATGATGCCCTTCTGGCCTTCTCTTTCCACCAGGATCATAGCCTGAATCTCACAGCCTTTTTTTGTGAATTTCTTGCTTTCAACAATGACAGCAGAGGCATGCGGAACTTCTTTTTCCGTGCATTCCAGCACCTTCTCACGGATGATTTCCGCAATGCGGAAGTTCTCAGGTTCATCCGTGACTTCTTTGGCATCATACAGCAGACCGCCCTCAGGCAGATAGGATGCCGTTGTCTTGATCAGATCCTCAAAGGAGGAAGAAAATTTCGCACTGAGTGGAAAATACTGGGCAAAGTCATAGCGCTGCTGCCATTGGCCAAGAATCTGCAGTATCTGTTCCTTTGACATCATATCTACCTTGTTCAGGATCAGAAAGACAGGTACGCCTGCCTGCTTTACCATGTTGAGAACATAGGCATCTCCGGAAGAGAATGGTGCACTGCCATCCACGACCAGATAAATCAGGTCGACGCCCTGGATGACATCAGCGGATTCGCGGTTCATTCTGGCGCCAAGTCTGTCCTTGGCCTTATGAATACCGGGTGTATCCGTGAAAACAATCTGGCAGTCAGAGTCTGTATAGATGCCTCTGATCTCAGAGCGTGTTGTCTGTGCCTTGGGTGAAACAATCGCTACTTTTTCTTTAACCAGGGCATTGATCAAAGTACTTTTGCCGGCATTCGGCCTGCCAGCCAGGGCAACAAATCCACTTCTCATATGTTTCCTTTCAAATGTACTGCCAGAATGACCATCGCCGTCACAAGGGCTGCCGCAGATGCCGCAAGCACTGCACCTGCCGCAATATCTTTAATTACCTTGATGCGGGCATCAATTTCCGTGCTGTACATATCGCAGATTTTTTCGATGCATGTGTTGAGCATTTCAGCTGTGATCACCATGCCGATACAGATGATGACAGCCACCCATTCCCCGGCAGTCAGCTTCATGATGCAGCCTGCCGCAATTGCACATGCCGCAAGTTCATACTGGATACGGACAGAACGGTGGCCAAGGCCGTCTGCGATGCCGGCAAAGGCAGCTTTAAACTTATTGATCATCGCGCGGCACAATCGGATCCAGAATCTTTTCCTGCAGGGCAAACATGACCTTTTCATCTTCCGGCTTCATGTGGTCATAGCCAAGGCAGTGCAGCAGGCCATGCGTGAACAGGAAACAGACTTCCCGCTTCAAGCTGTGGCCGTATTCCTTTGCCTGGCGGCGGGCATAGTTGATATTGATGAACAGATCGCCCAGATCTTTTTCACCATCATCAATCAGATCCGGACTGTCATTGATGGCAAAGCTGATGACATCTGTCGGCCTGTCAATGCCGCGGTAATCCCGGTTGATCTTATGAATCGCGGCAGAGCGTACAAAAGTCACACTGATCTCGCATGTCTGGGACAGATGAAGCTGTTTCTCAGCTGCTGCACCAATCTTTTCAAACAGTGCCTGGTATCCCTGCACATCCTCATTGGTACGGTTATAAATCGTAATTTCCATGATTTTTCCTTCTATGCTTACAAACGGGAATATGCTGCTTTGACGGTAATACCGCTGAGATTGCCCAGTCTGCCGCACAGTGCGGAAATGACATCACCCGGCGCATCCATGGCAATTGAGATCAGTGAAATATTCCGTTTGGAATAAGGCAGTCCCATCCGGCCGATAATATACTGGCTGTATTCATGCAGGATTTCATTCAGGCTGCTGACCTGGTTGGTGTCTTCTACGACAATGGCAAGCATTGCAATTCTGCTTTCTTCCATATTCTCTCCTTCTCCCCATGCAGATATCTGCTTTTCTTAATGATAGCACAGCTGCCTGTTTCCTTCCTGCACACTGTTGCCCATCAACCCGGATGCAAAACAGGATTTATTGATTTTTCGTATGCACATCCAGCATCTGCAGCGGCACATGTTTTTCTTCCAGTAGATCCACAATTTCTGGATGTTTGTCCAGACGGGCACCGAAAACGGCTGCCCGCCTGCCGCTGGCATCATAGATCATGAACATCTTTTTTCTGGCAATCACTTCACTGACATCAGAATATGCCCAGTAGTGATTTCTGCCAAATGCCTGTACCAGGCGGATCCCATCCTCTTCAAAGATCATGCCGGATTTATAATGATCATAAATCAGTCCCCAGCCGATGAGGGCAACAATCAGTACCAGCCAGATCATGGCGCCTGCTGCCTCTTTGGTTTCCTTTGAACTGAACAGGTACATGACCAAAATAACCGTAAAAATACCGGCGGTCAGTACGCCGACTGCCATGGAGCTGTCTTCTTCTTTGAGTTCAATCTTGTGCATACACTGCTCTCCTTTGCATGTATGGTATGCTTTCCTGATGTGCGGTGCAAGCATGCCTTGACACACCAGCTTCATTTTGTATAATACAGCCGAAAAAACACGAGTGGATTTTTCCGGATGAACAATCACCTTTTCGCCACACGACATCAGGCCATGTGGATTTTTTTTGGCCAAAAGGAGGGATATGATGCAGGGAAATACAATGAAAGAGCGGCCTTTGGTACCGCTGATACTGACCATGACCATTCCGATGATGCTGTCAATGCTGGTTAACAGTCTTTATAACATTGTCGACAGTTTTTTTGTGGCGAAGATGGGTGAGGATGCAATGAGCGCATTATCACTGGTATATCCCATCCAGAACCTGATCGGGGCTGCTGCGATTGGCTATGGTGTCGGCATCAATGCCGTCATTTCGTTTTATCTTGGTGCCGGAAAGCAGAAGAAGGCAGATCAGGCTGCTTCACTTGGCATGCGGCTTTCTGTTGTGCACGGCCTTGTACTTGGCATACTGGGAACTCTTGTCATGCCAGGGTTTCTGGCCATGTTTACAGACAATGCGCAGATTATTTCCTATGGTGTGCGCTATGCCGTTGTGGCGTTTGCTTTCAGCTTTGTCAGTAACAGCGGCATTGCCTTTGAAAAAGTGTTCCAGGCTGTGGGACAGATGAATGTGACAGTGGTATCCCTGGCAGCAGGATGTCTGTTTAATATCGTCATGGATCCTGTCCTGATCTTTGGCATTGGCTTCTTTCCCAGAATGGGCATGGAAGGTGCAGCTCTGGCAACCGGTCTTGGCCAGATGGTAAGCCTGCTGATCTACATCATCCGCAATCACCGCCGCCCGCTGCCTGTACATGTTGGCATGCACCGCTGCAAAGACGATGCCAGGATGGCTGGAAGAATCTATGCTGTGGGTATTCCGGCCACGTTGAATCTGGCGCTTCCATCCCTTCTGATCACGTGCCTCAATGGCATTCTTGCCCGGTTTGCGCCGGTCTATATTCTGGTGCTTGGCATTTATTACAAACTGCAGACATTCCTTTATCTGCCTTCCTCCGGCATCATTCAGGGTATGCGGCCCCTGCTTGGCTTTAACTATGGTGCCCAAGAATATGACCGTGTGAAGAAGATCATCTCGATTGTGCTTGTCATGATATTGATTCTGATGGGTGCCGGCACGTTCCTTTTCATGGCATATCCTGACTGGCTGATGGGCCTGTTTACATCCAATACAGAAACCATCCGGGCTGGCAGCCAGGCATTGCGCATCATTGCCGCAGGCTTCATTGTATCGGCTGTTTCCGTGACCGCCTCTGGTGCTCTGGAAGGTTTATCCAAGGGCACCCAGTCATTGTGGATTTCTTTATTCCGGTATGTGATTCTGATTGTGCCGCTCGCCTTCCTTCTGTCACATCTGTTTGGCGCGGCAGGTGTCTTCCATGCCTTCTGGGTGAGTGAAGCACTCAGTGCTGTCATTTCCTGGCTCATCATGAAAAAAGCAGTGCCCGGCGGATCCGCTGAAAGCACTGCTGTTATCGAACAGTAATCACTGTTCTGATTTTTCTGTTTCAAGAATTCTGATATCGGCTGCCGTTTTCACCATGGGCACTGTACCTGTCATCTGCCCCAGAAGACTGCGCAGCTTTTTTTCATCCTCATGAGAGCCATGAAGCAGGACAGCATCTATGCCTTCTGACAAGGCACAGCGGATATCCGTATCCACTTCATTGCCGATCAGCAGCGTATTGGCAGTCTCAAGTTCCTGTTCTTTGACCATCTGCTGCAGGAAGGAAGCTGCTGGTTTGCGCAGGCCATAGTCAGATGAGATATAAATGGCGTCAAAATAGCGCTTCAGGCCGGAGGCATCGATCTCAGGCATTGTAAACAAAGACTGGGCATTGGTAAACAGGATGACTCTGGCTCCACGCCGTTTCAGATTGCGCAATACGGCAGATGTATGGGGATATACGCGCAGATGTTTGCGTGAAAGGATGCGGAAGAAGTTGCCGACCGCAATGGCCCACTCGCTGCCTGCAATTTCATCAATCGTTTCTGAGTGTGCCCGGCGGCGCAGATCATAGACGTTTCTACCGCACACAGACAGCGATACGTAATGATTAAACGGGGATTCCAGCAGCAGTCTTGCAAAAACGCGGCCAAGATTGATCTCGACATCATTGCACTGTTTCTTTCTGCGCAGGATGTTTTCTTCATCATGAACCATCATCAGATATTCTTCATGCAGGATCTTTGGCTTGTAGTCAGCGCCATAGCAGCTGTAGAATTCAGCCATGCGCCGCCACAGGTCCTGGCTCTCTTCATCTGTCAGGATATCCACCAGGGTGCCGTAGAAATCAAAAATATAATTGTCGTACTGCCGCATAAAACACCTCTTGTTTGAAAAGGGAGCACGCCATCAACGTGCTCCCCTGACTTTGTGATTGTCAGTATAGTGCTTTCAGTCAGCGAATTCCAGATTCAGTCCGGATTCTTTGCCAAAGACATGGACAACGTTGCCGGAGAATGTAAAGGCAACGGTATCGCCAAGCTGATAGTGTCTGCCATCGAGATCCAGCGTCGGCACAATGATGATGCTGTCATGGCCCTCTGCATTGATATGCAGATGGTAAGCAGAACCCATCATTTCCGAAACATCTACCTTGCCTTCAATCATGGCACCCGGTACATTTTCAAGAGAGATATGATCCGGTCTGACACCGACGGTGACATCCTGTTCTGCCACATTGTGAGCAGCCAGGTTCTTCTGCTTGTCTTCAGAAAGAACAACCTTGGCAGCACCAACCGTTACAGCATATTTGCCATTGGCGTCCTTGACAAGACGGCCATCATAGAAGTTCATCTGCGGCATGCCGATGAAGCCTGCAACGAACAGGTTGCGCGGATGATCATAGACTTCCTGCGGTGTGCCAACCTGCTGGATGCGGCCATCTTTCATGACGACGATGCGGTCGCCAAGGGTCATGGCTTCGGTCTGGTCATGGGTGACATACATGAAGGTGGAATCGATTCTCTGACGCAGCTTGATGATCTCAGCACGCATCTGGTTTCTCAGTTTGGCGTCGAGGTTGGACAGCGGCTCATCCATCAGCAGTACTTTCGGATCACGGACAATCGCACGTCCGATGGCAACTCTCTGTCTCTGGCCGCCGGACAAAGCCTTTGGCTTTCTGTCCAGATACTGGGTGATGCCCAGAGTTTCAGCAGCCTGATTGACTTTCTTATCAATTTCATCCTTCGGCAGTTTGCGCAGTTTCAGCGGGAATTCCAGATTCTGACGCACCGTCATATGCGGATACAGTGCATAGTTCTGGAAGACCATGGCGATATCACGGTCCTTAGGCTGAACATCATTCATTCTCTTGCCGTCAATCAGAAGATCACCCTTGGTGATTTCCTCAAGGCCGGCAACCATACGCAGGGTTGTGGACTTGCCGCATCCGGAAGGACCGACCAGAACAATGAACTCATGATCCGCGATCGAAAGGTTGAAGTCTTCAACGGCAACAACGCCTTCTTCTGTCACCTTGAGATTTGTCTTTTTCTCATGATGATGTTTCTTCTTGCCTTCGGTGTTTGGATAGATTTTTTCGATGTGCTTTAACTCTACTGTTGACATGTTTTTTTGCCCCTTTCAAACAGTGAAAGAATTTTGAAACGGTCCGCGACAAATGCCCTGCTTTCCGTTTGCTGGCAGAGGGTTCTTCCTTCCCTCAGTAAGCCTTTTTCAATGGCTTGACTGTCTCACCGGCGATGACCCTGAACCCAACCGTTTCATGAACAGGTCTGCGGTCGTAATTGATTCTCAGCAGCAGGTCTTCCACGCCCCTGCGGGCAATGTTCTGCGCATCCTGGCGAATGGTCGAAAGACGCGGAATGGAATACCTGGCATAGGGAATGCCATCATAGCCGATCAGTGACAGATCATCCGGTATACGCCGGCCGCTGTCAACAGCAGCCCGCATGGCACCAAGGGCAATGATATCGCCCATGGCAAAGATTGCCGTCAAAGACGGATCACGGTGCAGAAGAATATCAGCAGCCTCATAGCCGTCGCGCAGAGAGAATCTGCATGGCTGATACTGCAGTGCTGGATCAAACGGGATCTTGTGGCGGGCAAAGATTTTTTCACAGCCTGCCAGTCTCTGGAAGTCGATGTGGCCTTCATCTGTTTCATTGGCGGAACCACCGATGATGCCGATCCGTGTATGTCCTGCCCGGATCAGATAATCGATGGCTTCCTGAGAAGCAGCCGTATCATCCGTTGTGAAGGATGAGAGGTTATCGAAGCCAAGACCTGCCGCACTGTTAGTCAGCAGTACCGACGGCACCTCAATCTTGCCAAAATCATGGCGAAAATACTCGATGTTGCCGCCAAGGAAGATCAGCCCTTTCGGCCTTCTTTCCAGACAGATCTGCACTGCCGCAAGCACTTCGTTGGCAAAGTCATCAATGTACTCCACCACTGCTTCTTCGCCATTCTCTCTCAGCAGTGTCTGAATGTTTTCAACAATGGATCCAAAGAAGACATTCATGCGTCCTTTGACCAGAATCGTAATGCTGGAATACGTTCTCTGCTTGAGCAGCTTGGCATTGCTGTTTGGCTGATAGCCTTCGCGTTCGATGACCTCCTGTACCTTTTTACGTGTTTCTTCCGATACATCAGGATGATTGTTCAGCACTCTTGAGATTGTCCCGATACTGTACCCGGAAAGCCTTGCAATATCCTTGATTGTTGTCATCCGGGCCTCCTGTCTAACCGTTGTAAACATTACCGGAAACGTTTACAGTTATTATTCTATGAAAGCGCTGCCAGATTGTCAATCACTTTTGGCATGGCAGCGTATCAATTTCTGGTATAAAGCTGTTTTCCTCAGATGCTTCAATGCGGCTTCTGCTGCTGGTTATTCCGCATCTCCATGCGAAGACGGTCAAGTTCCTGCTTGCGTGCCTGCACACGCTTTTCAAGTCCCTGGTCTGTCGGAACATAATAGTGGGTCCCCTCCAGAGAATCCGGCAGACACTGCAGACCGGTAATATGTTCCTTGTAGTCATGGGCATACTGGTAATCACGCCCATAGCCAAGATTCTTCATCAGATTTGTTTCGGCATTGCGCAAAGCCAGAGGAACCGGTTCTGCTTCCATGTGCCGGGCATCCTGGGCAGCTTTTGTATACGCAAGGTATAAGGCATTTGATTTGGGGGCAATGGCACAATACACCACAGCATGGGTCAGATGGACAGAGCATTCCGGCATGCCAAGAAACTGGCAGGCATGATAGGCATTGATCGCAACGGTGAGTGCTCCTGAATCTGCCATGCCGATGTCTTCCGAGGCAAAACGTACAACTCGTCTGGCAATGTACAAGGGATCTTCGCCTGCCTCCAGCATTCTTGCCAGCCAGTAGACGGCTGCATCCGCATCCGAATTCCGCATGGATTTATGAAGTGCAGAAATCAGATTATAGTGTTCCTCGCCATTGCGGTCATACAGCAGTGTCTTTTCCTGAATGCACTGATCGACAATCTCTTTAGTCACAACGGATTCTCTGCCTGAACCGGCACCGTTCATGACAGAAAGTTCCAGGGTATTCAAAGCGGTTCTGGCATCTCCGTTTGCATAGGAGGCAATCAATTCAAGAAGGCTGTCATCGATCGTCACCTGCCATGTGCCAAATCCCCTTTCATCCATCAGGGCATGCTTTTCAATCTGCACCAAACTTTCCTTTGACAATGGTTCCAGCACAAATACCCTGCAGCGGGACAGCAGAGCGTTATTCAGCTCAAAAGAAGGATTTTCCGTGGTAGCTCCGATCAGAATGACAGAACCGCGCTCTACATAGGGAAGAAACGCATCCTGCTGAGCCTTATTAAAACGATGAATCTCATCCACAAACAGGATCGTCTTTCTGCCCATTTTCCTGCTTTGCTCTGCCTTGTCCATCACCTGGCGGATTTCCTTGATACCGGAAGTAACAGCCGAAAAATTGACAAAATCTGATCGGGTGGAATGGGCAATAATACGGGCAAGCGTTGTTTTGCCGGTGCCGGGAGGTCCCCAGAAAATCATGGACTGAACTTCGTCAGTCTCAATCATCCTGCGCAGGATTTTCCCTTTGCCAAGCAGCTGCTGCTGGCCTATATATTCTGATAAATCCGATGGCCGCATACGGTCGGCAAGCGGTCTGGAGGAACTCGTATCATCAAAGAGAGACTGCTGTTCCATAGAATTCATAACTCCTTCAGCGATGCAAACATGCAGGCAGATACATGACACCGTGCAACTTTCATCGCTTTTTCTTCTTCATTGTAGTCAATTTGGCTCAAAGCGTGCATCTTCTCCAAAAGAAAACAGGAAGGTACAGGATCATGCCCGCATCCTTCCTGCAATCAGTCCTGACCAGAAGTATCCTTGTCTGCTTTGGTTACCCTTCCTTCCACGACATTGTAGATCTCATCCGACAATGACAGTAAAGACTGGCCATCATGGCAGGCAAGAACAATCAGAGCCCCTCTTTCCTTATGCCTGATCATGATTTGCTTGATTTTCTCAACACTTTCCTCATCCAGAGCATTGAAAGGTTCATCCAGCAGGATGATATCCGGTTTCTCCATGAAGCAGCACGCCAGACCGAGCTTCTGCTTCATGCCAAGTGAATACTTTTTGTATGTTCTTGCATCATGCGGATCAAGCCCTGTCTCTGCCAAAGCCTCTTCAATGTCCTGTCGGGAAGCAATTTCCTTGAGAGAGGCGATCATTTCCAGATTTTTATATCCGGTAAAGTTGTCAAGAAAAGCAGGCGATTCAATCAGGGCACCTACAGACCGCGGGAAAGAGATATTTTTCCTCAGCTTTTCGCCATCTACTTCCACATAACCGCTGGTTGGATAGATCAGTCCGCAAAGAGCTCTCAGCAGCATCGTCTTGCCGCTGCCATTTACTCCCTTCAGGCCATAGATTCTGCCGCTTTCCAGGGATAATGACACATCCTCCAGAATGACTCTGCCTTTGATGATTTTGCTATAGTTTACTACATTGATCCGCGTCATCTCTCTCACTCTCTTTCCAGATAGTCGTATTTCTTCAGTATCAACTTACCTGCAGCCCAGAAAACTGCTATACACAATAGTTCAATCCATATGCCGGCAGCCGGATCCACACTATCCATTGTCATACCGTCAAAGGTGTTTTCCTGCACATTTCTTACAATCATGGAATAGTTCCCGATCAGAAATTTTGACATATAGAAATCCGAGCAAAGGATATATAACAGTGATGCCAGAAATGCATAGGCGGGCCGGATTAACAACTGCAGGAAGATATATGCCTGTCCCATCGTTTCCGCCGTCAGCCACGGCATCACAAAGACGCTCCGGTACAGATCCAAAGCTGTATGTCTTTCCAGATGGATATTGGAGCACATCCGCACAAGCTCAGGATGTGCTGTAAATACTTCTTTTGAGATTGGAACTGTCACTAAAAACGCGATGACAAGAATTTCCAGATAAAATAAACCGACCGCAACAATGCCGTAAATCATCTTCGCCAGATACCAACTTGTCGAATGGGTGCACCGCAGAAGATACTGCTGTCCCAGCCTGGTTCTGTCATCGCTTGGATAGCTGCCAATGATATACAGGGCATACATCTGTGTCGTCAGCCACATGATCGGTATTTCATACTTTACATGTGGATCCGGCAGTGTAAATACTTTTCCTTTGAACAGGTACAGGCAGAAATCCATATAACTGGGTTCGAACTGATGCGGACCATAGCTAAAGAAACCATTGACATGCTCACGGAAATTAAAGAAGAAAATGAGAATCAAGGGAATTGCCCAAAGATATTTCCATCTGTTCTGATAGATGCCGGTGCGTATGTCACGCGATGATAATTTCAAAATTTCCTGCCCAAAACTTTTTCCTTTATGCATAATTTCACCACAGGTCATTCAGCTTTACCACCGTCTTTTCAGGATAGAGCCTGAAACTCAGACGCAGAGGAACCTGATCCAGAAGACTCCCCTCAGCTACGCCATAACTATCACCATATTCAATATAGGGCAGCAGGATTTCCCTTGTTTCCTGCGGCTGCAAAACAAGTCCCTCCTGCCCAATATCGTTAATATCCATAGCCGAAAATAATTCTATACTGTTGGCATAATCCGGTGAGCTGATCATCACGCCTGAAAAAGGAACATTCTGTTCATTCTCGGATTGATTTGTCACCCGCAGTCTGACCAGGATCACCTGTATATTATAAGAAGCCTCAAAGTCCTCTTCCTTCATATGCAGGTCATACAAATCACAAAATTCCGTCAATGAAAGTCCCTCAACATCAGTCACTTCCAATTGAAAAGGTCCGATCGTAAATGGTTCCTGCATTGCATACACCACCTGCGTGCCCCGGGGATAACGAATATGCTGCTTCACAATCAGAATGGAACAAAAGGCAAAAAATACTGTCACAACACCAATAATGATTTTCTTCAGCATTTGTTCTGCCTCCTATCCGATCGTCTCATCATTTCTGCCTGCATAAACAAGTCCCAGAATTCCAGGTACCAGAATACACAATGCCCCCAGCAGACAAAACAGATAAGAACTGATATAGGCGCGATTCATTGTGATCAATGCATCAAACGCAAATTCAGGATGCTGCAGGGCTGTCATCAGAGAATTCTGAAATAAATAGACCAGAAACGGAAACAGAAGAGGAATAAATGCATTGGAAACAAATATTCCAACCGCACAGGCAAGCACCGAGAATGCACCGCCATACATAAAACTGTTGAAAAGATAAATCAGAATATAAATGAACGGATGGGAATAGTACAGCCTGCTGAATACATGCCCATGGACGACAACCCCAAATCCCGCTTCCACCATTGGTACAAGAGAAGAAAACTGAGCAGCATTCAGGAAAATGTTAACAATCAGCGGTATCAGAATGGTAATTCCACCAACAAGGAAACTGCAGACTCCCTTTTCCGCATAGTATTGTTTTCTGCCAACGTGCAGGAACACTTGTTTCACATATCCTGTCGTATGGTCTTTTGTCACATAGTCTCCCATGGCAAAAGCCGCGCACAGCGGCATCGCAATGAAATAGAAATGATCCAAAATCGAATCCCCCATACCAGCGCCAATCCATTTATCATACCAGGTAAAAGGATAATAAGCTTCAAGCCAGCTCACATGAAATTCCGGTGCCGCCGCAAAAGGCTGTTTCGCCACATTCCAAAGCGTTTGTCCATAGGGATATGTGTTCCAAACATATGAGAGCACAACAACTGCAATCTCAACCAATATCAAAATGCAGAAACGCCTGCTGTGAAGAATCCGTTTCAAGTCAATTTTCAATAGCTTTTTCATGATTATACTCCTTGGCTGAAGAATCAAAACTCTCATTGAATTCCTCTAAGCATCCACATCGTATATGCATCCTCATTATGGGTTTCCATCAGAGAAGACCCTATTGTTGCTAATACGCCAATATGGAGATCGGTATCAAACACTTCTTTGGGAATAGCAAATATGTAGCGTACCGTTTTCGTTTCGCCATTCTGCAAATCATAGATCACATAATTATTTGGTCCCATTTCCACAAAGCTGTCTCCATCTTTTCTAAGACATAGGTTTTTCTGATTCCAATAGTACCATTCTCCCTGGTCATCCAGAATATATACCTGTAAGAAAGATTGATATGTCGATAAATAATGAATGACATCGCCTGTATTTGTTATGTCCATATCTACCGTCAGTAATGTATATTGCGGTTTCAGATTGCCATTGTCATCAAACGCTTTGTTATAATACCAGGCATTTTTATTTAGCCCCTCACCCGTTGCTTTTCCATCACTGGCTTCTTCCATGCTGTCACTCACAAAATAATCGATGATTTTCAGCTGCAGATTACCTGCCTGCTCATCCGAAAAATCTTTGCCCTCGTATTCATTAAGATCCTTGTCTCTTTCATAGATGCGCTGAATCGCCTTGTTTTCATATTGGCTGTTCCCCGCTTTGGGATTTTTCATCGTTTCAAGATATTCATTATGAATCGCTTCTAACAGATGATCTTCGGGAAACGGAGTAGGCTCCATGGCTTTGGCAGTCTTCGATGGAATTAATGATAAAAGACTGTTTTTGAGAAAGGAGCGGTTTACATAGGCAAAGGCGCAAAGCAGAAAGATCCCAGCCATAATAAATATGACATTGTTTTTCTTTTTCATCACAGACTCCTTTGCAAAAACAAGGGCAATGAAAACACCGCCCTTATATTCTTACTTCAGATAGTCAGATGCTGGTAATACGCCAGATTCATAAACACTGTCAGGACTCCAGTAACCAGATGCAGTGCCTGCAGAAGATTGATGATAAACATAAACTCCAGCAGTAGAATAACCGTTTTCTTTTGAGGCTTCTGGCATGATTGTGGGTAAACCTGCACTATCTGTTTGATAAAAAATTGAAAAAGCCATCCTGGTTCTTGTAATGTTATATGCGCCAATAACCCCTGTCTCCATTCTTGTATCGCCCCATCATATAATCTCCTTTACATTTTTACAGAAATCCTTGATTTACTAATTAGTATAGTAATGTAACCGGATACATTCAACAATGTAAGATCGTTTTTTTGTTCGCCATTAAATTATTTCAGTATATGCATCTTCAATGCTGCAAGAACAGGAATCATGGGGGAATACATTTGTTTTCCTGCTGGTACAAATGAATGATGAGATATCAATTCTTTTCAGCTTGACTTAATGCCTTTCAAAGCGGCTGTACCTTTCAATGATTTTCTGAACCAGTGGATGCCGGACAACATCATCAGCACTGAGTTCAAGGATGGCGATATCATCCATGCCTGACAAAATCCTCCGCGCTGAAAGAAGACCGCTTTCCACTCTTTCATTCAGGTCAATCTGGGTGACATCTCCTGTGATGACCATATGAGAATGAAAGCCTAGTCTTGTCAGGAACATCTTCATCTGAGAACTTGTTGTATTCTGCGCCTCATCCAGGATGACAAAGGCATCGTTCAATGTTCTGCCGCGCATATAGGCCAGCGGAGCAATTTCAATGGTTCCCTTTTCCATCAGTCTTTCTGTCTGCTCATTGCCAAGCATTTCATGCAGACCATCATATAAAGGAGTCAGATACGGATCGACTTTTTCTTTCAGATCACCAGGAAGAAAGCCAAGGCTTTCTCCTGCTTCCACAGCCGGACGGGTCAGGACAATGCGGCGCACTTCTTCTTTCTTCAAAGCTGCAACGGCAGCACTGACTGCCAGGAACGTTTTGCCGGTACCGGCAGGTCCGATGGCAAAAACAACCGGTTTTTCTGCCATAGCTCTGACAAAATCATACTGTCCCTGAGTCTTTGGATAGATGGGACGGCCGGAAAATGTACGGCATACGGTCACGATTTCAAAGTTGGAAAATTGGACATCCTGGTGTGACTGGATGCGGCGGATGGCATAGCGCACATTCTGCTCACTGACCTCCCTGCCGGAGCTGCTGATCTGCCGCAGAGCCTGCAGCACCTTTTCAATCTGCGAAAGGGTATCCTGTTCACATGCATCAAGCATGAAGATATGATCCCGGAAACTCACTCTTGTATCAAATGCATCACTGATGATCTGCAGATTGCGGTCATTAGCCCCAAGCAGAGCTGCTGCTTCATCCGCGCCCAGATCCTCAACTGCCAGTGTTCTCTTTTCTTTCAAAGCTGTATGCCTCCTGTCAATTCACCTGCTTCAATTGTATAAAAAAAGAGAAGCTTTCGCTTCATCTTTTACTTACCTCTTCTGCGTGCCTTGCGTGCAGCTTCAGACTTCAGCTTCCTCTTGACGCCCGGCTTGACATAATACTCTCTCTTGCGAGCTTCAGCGAGGGTTCCATTGCGGGATACCTGACGCTTGAAACGGCGCAGCGCATCATCAAGGTTCTCGTTTTCTTTTACGACAACTCTAGCCATCTTCCAAACCCCCTCTCTGTTTCAACGTTCCGATTATAGCAAAGCTTCATTTTGAAAGCAAATGATTTTTACATCAGTTTGGTGCCATTGCTTGTGCCGATTCTTTCAGCACCTGCTGCGATCATGGCATCCATGGCTTCCTTTGTACGGATACCACCTGCTGCCTTTACCTTCAGACGGTCACCAACCGTCTTCTTCATCAGTGCAACATCTTCCACTGTAGCACCGCCTGTTGAGAAGCCTGTGCTTGTCTTGACAAAGTCTGCACCAGCTTTTTCTGCATCCTGACATGCCCTGACCTTCTCATCATTGGTAAGCAGGCATGCTTCGATGATCACTTTGAGAACATGGCTGCCAACTGCTTCCTTGACAGCTTTGATCTCGTTGGTGACAGCTGCATCATCCCCGTCTTTCAGCCAGCCGACATTGAGTACCATATCGACTTCATCTGCGCCTCTTTCAATGGCATCCTTTGCTTCAAATACCTTGGAAGCACTGGTCATGGCACCAAGCGGGAATCCAATCACCACACAGACGTTGACATCACTGCCTGCAAGTTCTTTTCTGGCTGTTTCAATCCAGCATGGATTGACGCATACAGACGCAAAATCGTATTCTTTTGCCTCTTTGCACAGCTGAATGATCTGTTCTTTGGTTGTGTCCGGCTTGAGCAGAGTGTGATCGATATACTTACTTCTCTTCATTTTCTTCTCCCTCCTGAGTGAAATAGTATTTATGGAGAACCTCCCGGGCGATGGCGTCATCTCCCTCATAAGGTTCACGGCCGAATTCACGGTAGATGAACTTTTCATCTCCCTTGCCTAAGATAATGATCGTATCGTTGGGATCCGCAAGTTCAACTGCCTGACGAATCGCATCATATCTGTCTTCAATGATAATATAATTCGTTTTCTTGATACCAGCCGCAATTTCATGCGCAATTTCGATCGGATCTTCATCACGGGGATCATCTTCCGTCAGAATAATCATGTCCGTATAGCGATCCAGAATCTCGCCAAACTGAGGGCGCTTCTCCGTATCACGCTTGCCGGCACTGCCGGTAATGGCAATGATACGCTTTCCTTTTGGCGTGATGGCACTGGCAAACTGGCATACCTGCTCAATGCCGTCCGGTGTATGGGCAAAGTCAACGATGATGTTGAAGGGCTGGCCTTCATCGATACGTTCCATTCTGCCTTCAATCTGCTTGAGATGGCGGATCTGCGGCAACATCATTTCGATTGAAATGCCTTTGCTGTGGCATGCTGCAATAGCCGCAACCAGGTTGTAGACATTGAACTTTGCGACAAGATTTGTCTCAATTTCATATTCCATGTCGCCGATTTTCAGTGTGATTCTTGTCTTGTCCGCAAGCAGCTGGTACTTGGTTACCTGGTAGTCTGCCTTATGGTTGACGCCATAGGTAATCACTCTGGCCGGGCAGTCTTTGACAATACGCATGCCATAGGGATCATCCACGTTGGTGATGGCAATGGCATCTGGTTTGAGATGGTCAAACAGTTTCTTCTTGGCCAGGAAATATTTTTCCATGGTGCCATGATAATCAAGATGGTCATGGGTCAGGTTGGTAAAGACCGCGACATCGAAGTCAATGGCATCTACCCTGCCCTGTTCAATGCCGATGGAGCTTGCTTCAAGAGCACATGACTTCATGCCGGCATCTACCATGTCGCGCAGAATGCCATGCAGGTCATCGATGTTCGGTGTTGTCAGCAGCGGCGGCAGTTTGACATTGCCGTATTCAATCGAGATGGTGCCGATATAGCCGGTTGGCTCAATCTCATTCATGATATCGCGGATGATGCAGGAAATGGATGACTTGCCATTGGTGCCGGTCACGCCAAACATCAGCAGATCATGACTCGGGTAGCCATAGAAGGCATCTGCCACGGCATTGAAAGCAGCAGTGACATCCTTGACTTTGATATAGACAATATCATCACGCATGTGGTCCAGCGGTTCACTGTAGACAATTGCTTTTGCGCCATTGGCAATGGCCTGGTCTACAAAGTTATGACCGTCGCTCATAATGCCTTTGACACAGAAAAAGATGGAATCCGGCCGTTTGGTACGGGAATCTGCCATCAGGCTCTTGATCTCAATATCCGGTACATTCTCAAATAATGCTGAAAGTTTCATATGGTCTCCTTCACGCAGCCATACAAGGCATGCGATTCATATGCCTGCACATGTACATCATACATGCCTCTTGGCAGGCTCCCTCTGATACTGACAGGAAAATACTGAGACGCATGGCCAACAGAATATCCGTCTTTATGCGTTTCCACAATCACCTGTACATCTTTGTCAATCCACTGCTGCTGATACGCGTCACTGAGTTTCTGGGAAAGTTCCAGGACTCTGCGGGTACGCTCTTTTTTAATGCGCGGATCGATCTGATCCCTCATCCCGGCTGCCACCGTGCCCTGGCGCATGGAGTACGGAAAGGCATGGATGAATGAGAACCGGCACTTCTGCAGGAATGCCAGTGTTTCGTCAAACTCCTGTTCTGTTTCTCCCGGGAAGCCGGCAATCAAATCACAGGAGATGGCAATGTCCGGGATCTCGCTGCGGATCTTTTCCAGTTTGGCAAGATAGGCAGCTGTGTCATAGGGTCTTCTCATCCGTTTCAAAACAGGATCACTGCCGCTCTGCAGAGGAATATGCAGATGGCGGGCAATGCGCGGTTCTTCCCTGATCAGTTCAATCAGTTCATCTGTGACTTCATTTTGTTCAATGGAAGAAATCCGCAGCCGTTTCAGATCCGGTGCTTCCTGCAGAATACGCTTCATCAACTGGGCAAGCGTCACGCCATATTCTCTGCCATAGCGGCCGGTATGAATGCCAGCCAGCACAATCTCAGGATAATGGATACTGAGACGCTTTGCCTCGGCGGTCACCGCATCTGGTGCCATGGATCTTTCTTTGCCGCGGGCATAGGGAATAATGCAGTAGGAGCAGAACTGACAGCAGCCATCCTGCACTTTCAGATAGGCCCGGGTGTGGTTTTCAAACTGAGTTGTCTGCAGGTTGTCAAACGTCAGATGATCCAGACCGCCGCGCAGGGAAATGCGCCGGTGTTTTTCCATGAATTCCTTCAAATACTGCGGCACATTCTTCTTTTCACGGGTGCCAATGACAAGATCCGCATCCTGGAGAGCTTCATCTGCCACTTCGGCATAACAGCCGATCATGGCAATGGCACCATTGGGGCTGATCCGCCTTGCCCGGTGCATCATCTTTCTGCTTTTCTGTGCAGCCATGTTGGTCACTGCACAGGTGAAGATCAGCACAGCATCGGCACTCTGTTCAAAAGGTACTCTCTGCCAGCCTTCTTCTTCCAGCGTGTGGGCAATACTTTCTGCTTCAAATGCATTCACTTTGCAGCCTAAATTACATACTGAAAACTTCATTCTGATCTCCTGCTGCCTCACTCAGCACACTGCCGGCATAGATCGCAGCCGTCTCTGCCCGCAGTATTCTGGATCCAAGTGTCACGGCCTGATAGCCATGGTCCATGAGCCATTGTACCTCATCAGGGCTGAAACCGCCCTCCGGGCCGATGACAACAGCAGCGCTTTTCTGGCCATGGTACAGATGGGAAAGCCGTGCCGATGTGCCATAGGCATTTTCATAGGCAGCTGCTTTTAATTCTGCCTGCACCTGATCCAGATGATCAAAGGGAATCGTCTCTGCAAGTTCAGGAACGATGTTGCGTTTGCACTGCTGTGCCCCTTCCAGCAGAATCGTCTGCCAGCGGGCAGCGACACGCTCCTTTTTATCCTGTTTTTCCCTGACAACACAGCGGCTTGATACAAACGGCACCACTCTGGAAAAGCCGATTTCACTTGCTTTCTGCAAAACAAGTTCAAATTTCTCCCGGCGTATCAAAGCCATACATAAAGTCATTTCACAGGCACATTCATGTATCTGCGGATCTTCCTTTTCCACGATGGCCGCAAACTTTCCATCCACCCTGGCAGTGCGGGCAAACCAGGCCTTTCCTTCATAGACAAGACGCACTGTCTCTTCATGCAGGCGGACAACATCACTGGCATGATGAGCCTGTTCTTTTGTAAAGAAATACGGCTTTCCTGCGGCAAGCGGCACATTGGCAAAATACTGCTGCATACTGACTGAAAAGAAAAGGATTATTCCTTTTCCTGTTCCTCCTGTTTCTTCTGTGGATTTTTGATTTCAACCTTCAGCTCAATGACTTTTCGCTGATCAGCTTTGGTGATGGTGACATGCAGATTCTTGAAATCAAACTGCTCGCCAACCCGGGGAATATGTTCCAGTTCGTGAATGGCCCACCCAGATACCGTGATATAGTCATCATCGTCTTCATCGTCATCCACGTCGACGCCAAAGCGCTCAAACATATCATCCGCATCTGCGTCTGCCTTGACCAGATATGTTGTCTCATCGATCTTCTGGTAATATTCCTTGACGGTATCATGCTCATCCCAGATCTCACCAACAAGCTCCTCAATGATATCTTCCAGTGTGATGATGCCCTGGGTGCCGCCGTATTCATCCAGCACGACGGCAAGATGCAGCTTGGCACCCTGCAATTGTTTCAGCAGAGTGGAAATCTTGACATTGGTACTTGTATAAATCACCGGTTTGATGATCTTGCGGATCGGGCAGTGCTCATACTTCATCTGGGCATAGAAGTCCTTTTCATGGATCACGCCGACAATGTTGTCAATGGAATTCTCATAGACCGGCAGGCGTGAAAAGGAACTGTAGCGGAATGTCTTTTCAATCTCATTGGGCGGTGTGGTGATGTCAATGGCAAGCACATCTACCCGCGGTGTGAGAACATCTTTGACATCCAGATCATTGAATTCAATAGCCGCTGAGATCAGATCACTCTCATGCTCTTCCAGATCGCCGTCTTTTTCAGCTTCATCCACCATCGTGATCAGTTCATCCTGGAAGTCAGAATCATCATCTTTGACTTTGATAAAGTGCGACATCAGTTTCTGCAACAGGTTGAAGAGAAATGACAGCGGTGTGAAGATAAATTCGCAGAAATGAACGAATCCTACCGTATGTACGGCAATCCGCTCAGGAATGCGGCTTGCCAGTGTCTTTGGCATAATCTCGCCAAATACCAGCACCACAATTGTGATCACAATCGTTGAGACCGTCGGTCCGTTTCCAGATCCCAGCCAGCTGGTAAACAGAAGTGTACCGATGGTTGCAGAGGCGATATTGACAATATTATTGCCAATCAGAATCGTTGTCAGAAAACGGTCAAAATGATCCAGAATTTCCAGAACAACACCAGCCTCGGCATTGCCGTCATTTTCCATATTTTTCAGACGGATCCGGTTCACGCTGGAATAAGCAGTCTCAATGGCAGAAAACAAACCTGACAAGGCAATCAGTACAATCAGTGTCAGTAGATACTCACTTGTTCTGCTCATTTCTGCCACCCTTTCATTTTCAGCTTCCAACAAAGCGGACAACAGGAAGAATCATCCATATTTTCTGCATCACCTTTCAGTGGTGCAATTATAGCATTATGGCTGTTGACAGGCAAACCAGCCAGTGCGGATACAGAAGCATAAGAAAAGGATCTGCCTGCATTGCGGAAGATCCTCTTGATCTCATTGATTGTGGCTGGGCTGACCTGGCCTATGCCGCCGTCGATCTCAATGATCTGACCATTGATGCAGGATCCCTGTTCACTGGCAAGGAAGCCAAGAATGTCAACCGTTCCATAAGCGGATACAGCCGCATCCAGAATACGGTCCAGATCGCACCTGTATCCACGTCTCACTTCACCGGTGTCATCTTTCCGGCAAAGCCGCGCTTTTCAGCATCCTAGGCAAGTTCTTCCAACTTGTTCAGCCTTCCTGCTCCGGCAATGACACTGGCTTCTTCCTGCCCATAGCACAGAGAAAAAGAAAACCGGCCGCAGCCGGTTCATGTCAGTTTCTCTTGAAGAAACCCGGGATACCGTCATCGTCATCCTCTTCTTTGGCATTGCTGTCAAAAGAGGAATTGAAGCCCAGGTTATCATCATCATTGGATTCCGGAACAACACCCGGATCAGCAGGCTTGGCACCGATAATCGGCTGCGTATCCTTGGCCGGTTTGTCACTCTCAATCATTTCCGGACGCGGCAGATCGAAGCCGGTCGCAATGATGGAAACGATGATGGAATCACCAATCTTGTCGTTGATGGCAACACCGAAGATGATATCGATATCATTGCCGGCTGCCTCACGGATATAGTCAACTGCCTCACTGGCATCATATGCAGACATGCTGGCACCGCCAGTTACGTTGATGATGGCATTCTTGGCACCCTTGATCTGTGCTTCCAGCAGCGGTGACTGAATGGCACGCTCAGCAGCTTCCTTAGCCTTGTTCTCACCATCTGCCATGCCAATGCCGAACAGTGCAGAGCCCTGTCCCTGCATGACACTCTTGATATCCGCAAAGTCGAGGTTGATCATTGCCGGAACTGCAATCAGATCAGTAATGGTCTGCACACCCTGACGCAGAATATTGTCTGCTTCCTTGAATGCATCTTCGAACGGAATGTGTCCGATCACATCCAATACCTTGTTATTGGAAATGATGATCAGGGAATCCACATACTCTTTCAGTTGTTCCAGACCCTGCTCAGCCTGTACCATTCTGCGCTTGCCTTCAAAGGAGAACGGCTTGGTAACAATACCTACTGTCAGACATCCAAGTTCCTTCGCAATCTTGGCAAACAGAGGAGAAGCACCTGTACCAGTGCCGCCGCCAAGACCTGCTGTCAGGAATACCATATCAGCACCTTCCAGTGCCTTGCGGATTGCATCTTCACTCTCCACAGCTGCCTTGCGTCCATTATCCGGATTGCCGCCAGCGCCCAGGCCTTCCTTGCCAAGCTGAATCTTATTGGCGACAGGCGAAACATCCAGAGCCTGTACATCAGTGTTGGCTACATAAAATTCAACGCCCTGAACACCTTCCTGCACCATCCGGTTCACTGCATTTCCGCCGGCACCGCCAATGCCGAAAACCTTGATCTTTGCTACCTGGTTATACGTTAAGTCTGCCATAAATTCTACCTCACATTACCTTTTATTATCCAGGAACAGGCCCTTGAGCTTACTTGTCAAAGTGTCCTCTTTAGCGTTCCCTTCATTTTTCTTATCTCTGTAGGATACAGCCTTGATAAATGCATCCATATCAATGCTGTCATCGGTATAGCCGGTGATCGGCAGACGATCCTGATATGCATAGAACAATCCAAGGCATGTCGTCAGCCCTGCGTTTCTGCCCCCCAGAGTATCAGGCACATAGCTGCGGACATTGACCTGCAGCTTAGTACCAAGCACTTCTGCAAGCCCCTGTGTCTCGCCGCCTTCGCCTGTAATAATAACAGCAGTCTGGCCCGCTTGCAATATCGGGGCGCACGTTTTTTGGATATAGGAGGCCCATGCATTTACGCCTGGCATCACACAGTCAATCAGTTCCTTTTCCGTAATTGTATGTGTTTTTCCGCCTGCTGACCAGATATGTACCGGATTGTCAGATGGGTTCGGATTGTTGAGAACAGCACTGTATTTAAACAGTTCAACGGCATTTTCCGGCGAGATCCCATACTGATCTGTCAAAGATCCGGCAATGGTGCCAATACCAATCGGCATCACCATTGCAGTTGTCAGCCTGCCCTTGCGCAGTAAGCCAAGTGATGTGGACTGGCGCTCTACCTTCAGCACAATCATCTGCTGATTGACTGACTGTTCAAACAGTGCTGCCTCCTTGCCGGCCGCATAGACATCCAGGAAGATATCCATGATCTTGATGCCAGCCTTTTCTACGCAGCTGCACATTTCATAGGACAGCGTACGGTTTGCACACAGCAGATCAATATCGACGGACAGCGATGAGCACTTTTCACCAATCGGAATCCGGCGGGTAGAAATACCATTGACGGTATAGCGCACATTGACAGTCTGGATCAACGCATAGTCTTTGCCAATATCCATGTTCTGCGCTTTTGCCATTGCATTGCGCACATCCTGTACTGTCACTGTCTGGTCAATACCGGTAATATCAACCGTTGATTTGAAGCTGTAACGCTTCATGCCATACGACGGCATTGCCAGGATGGCACTCTTGATTGATGCGCCAATCATTTTATGTGCATTATCCACTGCCTGCTTCACGGCACTGGTCACGGCAGCGGGATCCGTAATCTTTACCCCATCAAAGCCGCTGCAGGCGACGCGTTCTACTTTAATAATATTAAAACGGGTATTGAAGAATTCACCGACAATCAGGCGCACCTCATGGTCGCTGACTTCAACTGCCGCAAAAATCTGTTTATCGTTCACTTGCCAGCCGCTCCCTTCCTTAACAAAAGTTATATTATCACACTTCCTTCACAGGTCCTAGGATTTTTCCCTGTCAACCAGTCGTACACTTTGTTTTTTGTTGCAAATGAAATTGAAGCATGATAAAGTATTTTAGCATTATGTGAAGGAGGTTATGGTATGTCCAGAGTTTGTGCCGTATCCGGTAAGAAAGCTATGTCAGGAAACAGACGTTCACACTCCCTGCGCGCAACTCGCCGCAAGTGGAACGTTAACCTTCAGAAGGTTCATATGGTCGTAGATGGAAAGCCTGTGACCGTTAAGATCTCTGCCCGTGCTCTCAAGACACTGAAGGGAACAGGCAGGAAGGCAAAGACAGCTGAAGCTGCTGCTGAATAAGCAATCGAGTAGGAGGATGAGAGCGTGAGCTCTCATCTTTTTTTTTTTTTCCTCTCACACCACCGGAGAAGCCGTTCGGCGTCCGGCGGTTCGAAACACCAACAAATTACAACACTGTTACATGTACCAAGGTAAAATACTCTTCCGAGCTGATCAATCCGGCCTCTCTTTTCAAGAGGTCATTGGTAATCCAGCGACTTAGGAATAGTCCCGAGGCATAGATTCCTTTACGCGTATTGGCATAACGCCATGCCCAGTATGTTTTCATACCAAGTGCGTACAGGTGGTTTGCCCGGTTTCTGACCGTTTTCCACTGTTTCCAGTAAATCATCCGGATATGCAGCCGTACCCAGCTGTCAATCTTTTTCAGGGCCGTTTTCATGTTACACAGACGATAGTAATTGACCCATCCCCGTACAACCTGATTTATTCTGGTTATCCTCTGGTCCATCGGAATGTTATATTTCCTTGTTAACAGCGGCACCAGCTTGTATTCCAGCTTCTTCAATGATTTGATATGTGGCTTAGGTCTCCACTTTCCATCTTTGAAGTAAAAGGAATGTCCAAGATATTTGATTTGGCTAGGCCGTGCTACTTTTGTTTTCGCTGCATTAACCTGTACGCGAAGACGTTTTTCGAGCCAGTTTGTTACTGACTTCATCACTCTGTTGGCTGCTGCTTCACTTCTGACACAGATGATGCAATCATCTGCGTATCTGGTAAAGTGCAGTCCTCTGGATTCAAGTTCCTTGTCGAATTCATTCAGATAGACATTTGCCAGCAGTGGGGAAATCGGGGATCCCTGTGCGGTTCCTTTCCGTGTCTCTTCAAAGCTGCCTTCTATCAGAACGCCTCCCTGCAGGAATCGTCTGATGAGTGATTCAGTGTCCGGATCTTTAATAACGTTGTGTACCAGAATCATCAATATATCCTGATTGACGTTATCAAAGAACTTTGAAAGGTCTAGGTCGACAATCCAGTCATAGCCATCGTTCATATATTCGAGTGCTTTCAGGATTGCCTGCTCGGCCCTTCTTCCTGGTCGGAACCCATAGCTGCTGTCTGAGAATGTACGATCAAAGATTGGTGACAGAACCTGTGTTACTGCTTGTTCGATCCACCTGTCTTTGACTGCCGGCACACCCAGATTTCTCTTCGAGCCATCATCCTTCGGAATTTCCACACGCTTGACTGGCAGTGGTCTGTAATGTCTGTGCCGGATAAGTTCCCGCACTTCATCTTTATGAAGCCCGATATATTCCGGCAATCGGCTTACAGGCATACGGTCAATACCTGCAGATCCCTTGTTAATCATAACCTTGCGACTGGCTTCTTCCAGATTTCTATCTGAAAGAATCAGCTCCAGTAACTGTGATGCCATTTGTCTGCTTCTCCTTTCCGTCGCTGTCTCGTCTCTGGTCTTAACGGACTTTATCCGAGCTCACAGACCATTCAGAGAGATTTGACTACATTCATGAAATGAAGCTGGTGATTCGTTCGGCCCTTTGCTCCATCCCCATTGCGGGATTTCTTCACTACTACGGCCTCTGCTGACTTCTCATCGTTCGTTGTTACTGCTACTTACCTGCATGATGTTCTTCACCTCGGCTTTCGTCGATGAGACCTCCCCGAAGAAGGCGTGATAACTTTCCTCCCATCCAGCCTCCGGATTTACTGCTTTGCCATATTCAGCGGCTTGGACTTCTCTTTGTTCTGGAAGATCGTCCAGACTGACAGCCTTATATCCGGTTTCTGTACGTAGGCCCGGGATTTTGCCACACGGTTAGTATGTTCCCGCATCCGGCTTCCTTCCGTTGACACCTCACGATGTCCACGTTGCCTTTGGCTAGCGCTTTGAATCATGCCGCTATACATGCGCAAGGGACTTTCACCCTCGAGTTATCACCCATGTCGGGTGTACAGAAGAAAAAGAATCCCGACGGATTCTCTTTTTTTTGACTTTGTCAGTCTTTGCACTGCAGAACCATGACATGGCCCCTCTTCACTTCCACAATGCCCTCATCTTTGAGAATTTCATTGGATACCGTATACAGATCGGATGGTGTCAGGGTGCGGTCTGTCAGAGGATATTTGAAGCCTGACAGTGTGACAGCGGCATCTTCCCATGTGAAAAAGGAGATGTAGTCATACCCGTTTTTACTGATTTCATATCTGCCCGGCCCGATTACATAGGCATCATTTTCTGCATCCCATAATTCCAGGCAGTCTTTATACTTCCAGAGCAGGCGCAGATTCACCAGGGCATGGTCTGCCCTGCCGCCAAAGGCACCGCACATCACAATGTGGTCGTATCCAAGGTCAATGGCTGTTTTGACGGCATGCTCGGAATCCGAATCATCCTTGATCGGGTTCAGGCGGATGATCTGATCGCACCACTGTGCAATCAGACTAATGTCTTCTTCCCTGACCGAATCAAAATCACCAACGGCACACACCATATGACGATGCTGCTGTGCCAGTGTCAGTGCTCCTTTGTCACATCCGATCAGATCTGCTTTTTCTGCTGGCAGCTGATCTGCCAGCTTCAAAGCAATCAGTACTTTTTTCATTTCTGAAGGCTCCTGACAGCCGTCGTAATATCATTCTTGAACACATAGGAACCTGCCACCAGCACATCCACACCGGCCTGGGCACACTGGGCACCAGTCTGTGCATTGATGCCGCCATCCACTTCCACCAGGGCATCCGGGTTAACATCATTGAGCCATGTGCGCAGGGTATGGATCTTATCCAAGGCCAGGGGCATGAACTTCTGACCGCCGAATCCTGGATTGACGGACATGACAAGGAACAGATCAAAATCCTTCAGCAGATCCTTCAATACAGCCGCATCGGTTGCCGGCTTGATGGCAATGCCTGCTTTTCCCCCGGCTTCGTGGATATGTGCTGCCAGTTCCTTCATCTTTGCTTTATTGTCCATTGCCTCATAATGAAACGTCACAAGATCAGCACCTGCTTTCAGAAAGACATCCGCAAAAAAGGCAGGATCTGTGACCATCAGATGCACGTCCTTGTACAGCGGCGAGGTGCGCACAAAAGCTTTGAGAATATCTGGTCCAAAAGTCAGGTTTGGCACAAAGTGGCCGTCCATGACATCAAAGTGAAGCCACTGTGCACCGGATTTGTTCAGTTCATCAATCTGCTGGGGAAAACGGCTGTAGTCAAGTGATAAAACAGACGGTGATACAATCATATTAATACTCCCTTCTTGTCTGAATCAGTTTCAGAACATCCAGATAATTCTGATAGCGCCGGGCCGGGATTTTTCCTGCCTGCACAGCCTCTTTCACCGCACAGCCGGGCTCGTTTTCATGAATGCAGTCATTGAAGCGGCACTGGCCGAGATAGGGACGGAAATCCAGGACGCACTGGGCAAGTTCATGTTTGTCCATGCGGCTGAAATCCAGCGATGAAAAGCCAGGCGTATCCGCGACCAGACCGCCGGCAACGGCATGCAGTTCGTTGTGACGGGTTGTATGTTTTCCTCTTCCCAGTGCCTTGGAAATTTCCTGTGTTGCCAGATGGAAAGAAGGATCCAGATGGTTGAGAAGACTGCTCTTGCCGGCACCGCTCTGTCCGGTCAGCACGGAGATTTTTCCTTTAAGCACATCAGCCAGTGCCGGTTCCAGATAATTCTTCTGTGAGCGGATCACCTGGATCGGGCCCTGCTCATATTCTTCAATGGCCCGTTTTGTGTCATCCGACATGCCAAGATCACACTTGGTGACAATCAGCACCGGCGTAATGCCTGCCTGTACAATCAGAAAGGACAGCCTGTCCACAAGAGCAGAAGAGAACTCCGGATCATGCGTGCTCATGACAATCAGTGCCTGGTCGACATTGGCACATGCCGGCCGGATCAGATAGCTTTTTCTGGGCAGAATTTTCTGCACGGTCCACTGGCCTGAAATTTCTTCACATTCGACCAGATCGCCGGCAACCGGTTTTGTCTGCAGGCGGATCTTGCCAGCCAGAACTGCTTTTACCCGCATGCCTTCTTCTGTATACAAGGTATACTCACGGGATACGATTTTGATGATTCTTGCCTGCATGCTAGTTCCCATCTGTCTGCGAAGCGGAGGCATCACTGCTGCCTGTCTGGTTTTGATCAGAGGTTGTTACATCCTGATAAGAATAGTAATACAGCGTGATGGCATTGTTTCCCTTCTGCGTATAGGTGCTGCCCGCAGAGGGACTGGAATACTTGACTGTGCCAACCAGATTGTTTTTGGAAATATCGTTCAGTTCATCATCAGACAGCGTAGAGGGATCAATTTCGGAGGCATATGCCTGGGCACCCATGCTTTCTAGCAGAGAAGCTGCCGAATTGACATCCATGCCAATGATGGAAGTTGGAATGACAAAGCTGTCATAAGCGGAATAGACAAGCGTGATTGTATTGTCCTGATCCGGATCAAACAGGTCACCTGCCGCAATGCCTTCCTGTGAAATGACAGTGCCTGGTGTTTCATCACTGTCTTTGGCTTCTGTTTTCACAGTCAGATGGGAGTATTTCTGTAATTCTTCGGCTGCCTGATCAACATCCTGTCCCGTGTAGTCCCCCATCTTTTCACCAATGCCGCTGGATGCGGTTACGGTAACTGTGCTCTTGCGGTCTACCTTTGTTCCAGAGGAAGGATCGCTGGAAAGGATGATACCCTTTTCCGTATCTTCGGTCAGCTGATAAGTCACATTGTCCTGGTCCAGAACAAGGCCGCTCTTTTCACAGGCCGCGGCAGCATCTTCCAGGCTCATGCCGGTAAGATCCGGAACAATCGTGGACCCAAGTGAGATATACCCTTTGCGTCCAGCCGCATATACACCGGCTGCCGCAATAGCACATATCACCAGAATAATCAGGAATTTCGGCAGAAAACGATGTTTCTTTTTAGGCTTGTTCTTCTTTTCTTCTTTCTGTTTCTCCTTGTGATGGAAATGAGGAAACAGTGCATCATCATCCTCTTCCTCCTCATCGTCATCGTCTTCATCTGTCGGTCTGCCTTCATCAAAACTCTTACCCTGTGCCATCTTGATATCCGCAAAAGGCCTTGTTTCAATTCTTGGTTCATTGGCCCTTGCCGGATCAAGACATGTCGAAAGATCTGCCAGCATATCAGCCGCACTCTGGTAGCGGTCAGCCGGATTCTTGGCAACTGCCCTGAGGATGATGTTTTCCATCGGCTGCGGCACATTCGGATTGATCTGGCGGACATTGGGCAGCGGATCACGCATATGCATCAATGCAATCTGTACTGCCTGGTCTGCTTTGAACGGCACATCTCCGGTGAGCATTTCAAACATGACGATGCCAAGGGCATAGATGTCTGACTGCACCGTTGCCGGTTCGCCTTTGGCAAGCTCCGGAGCCAGATAATGCACGGATCCCATGACATTGTTGGCCTGGGTCAGCTGCATGGATCCTTTGGCAGTAGCGATGCCGAAATCCAGGATCTTCAGGGTTCCGTCTGATTTGATGATCACATTCTGCGGTTTGATATCACGGTGGATAATGCCGCGGCTGTGCGCTTCTGAAATAGCGCTGACAAGCTGCTTCATGATGTCCACTGTTTCTTCATTGAGCAGCGGTCCTCTTTCCCGGATAATCTGTTTCAGTGTCTTGCCGGGAACATATTCCATGACGATATAATGATGTCCCTTGTAATCACCAACATCATAGATTTCCACAATATTGGGATGGGCAAGGGCAGTTGCTGCCTGTGCTTCCCGCTCAAAGCGCAGGATACTGACCGCATCTGTGGAGAGGTCGGCACGCAGAATCTTGATGGCAACCTGCCGGTTGAGAATGGTATCAATGGCAAGGAAGACATCTGCCATGCCGCCCTGGCCAATATGCTGAATCACTTCATACCGGTTGGCAATCATATTCTTGCCGCTCATATCATGTCACCCTCCTCCAGATCAATCAGAATCACTGTCACATTATCAAATCCACCCGCATCCAGGCTTGCTTTTACAAGCTTGCGTGACCGCAGGGCAGGATCAAATTCCTTGTCCAGAACGATCGAGCGGATCTTTTTTTCATCGACATACGAATGCAGGCCGTCAGAACACAATAGAATCCCATTAAGGTCCTCATGGTGTACATCAATATCGCTGCGCACACTTTCCCATACACCAACCGCATTGGTCAGAACATTCTTACGGGGAAAGGTCCTGGCCTGTTCCTTCGTCAGTTCGCCATGCATGATCATGTCATTGACCAGTGTATGATCCATGGTCAGCTGGCGGAATTCGCCATTATTCGTGAACCCATAGGCACGAGAATCACCGACATTGACGATGAACCGGCCCACTCTTGTCAGCATCGCGCCGCACAGGGTTGTGCCCATGCCATGCAGGTCCTGGCGGGCCTGGCCCAGATCATAGATCTGCTTGTTCACAATACGGATGCCATTGGCAATGAATGCACGGGCATCTTCCTCGCTGGCAAAGCCTTTATTCTCAGAGAACGCAACCGAAAACCAGCTGACCGCCATGCGGCTGGCAACATCTCCTCCGAGATTGCCGCCGATGCCGTCACACACAAGCGCGAAAACATCCCCTGCCTCATTGCAGGCGATGACATAGCTGTCCTGATTGGTTTTCCGCATCTTGCCGCGGTCGGTCATGCCGTAATACTTCATTATGCTTCTTTTTCCCTTTCATGCTTTGCCCGCAGCTGTCCGCATGCCGCATCAATATCTTCACCATGCTTTGTGCGCAGGGTTGCTTTGACGCCATGCTTCATCAGCACATCATAGAAATGCAGGGCCGTTCTGGCATCGGTTGTACGATAGCCATTCTCGTCAACCTCATTATAGGGAATCAGATTGACATAGGCATTCATGCCGCGGATCAGATTAGCCAGTTCAATCGCATTTTCATCACGATCATTGACATTGCGCAGCAGAATGTACTCAAAGGTCAGCCGGCGGTGATTGTTCTCACTGTAGCGCTTCAGAGCTGCCATCAGCTGATCCATCGGATATGCCTTGTCAATCGGCATCAGTTTCCTTCGCAGGGCATCATTGCTTGCATGCAGGGAAACTGCCAGGTTGTACTGCAGGTGTGCATCCGCGAAATCATTGATGCGGGGCACAATGCCGCAGGTGCTGATTGTAATATGGCGGGCACCAATAGCCAGGCCATGATCACTGTTAATGATGGCACAAAAGCGCATCACATTGTCATAGTTATCAAACGGTTCACCCGTCCCCATGATGACAATGTTGTCCAGTCTGCGCTGATCCTCATCCAGCAGTTCCTGTACAAACATCGCCTCACCAACCATCTCTCCTGCTGTCAGGCTGCGCTGCTTTTTCAAAAGGCCTGATGCACAGAATGTGCAGGCCATATTGCAGCCAACCTGTGAAGAAACACACAGACTTTCTCCATAGGCAAAGTGCATCAGGACACTCTCCACACTGGAGCCATCCTGCATTTCAAACAGGAACTTCATCGTGCCGTCATGGGCTACCTGCCGATCAATCTCCTTCAATGGCATGATGACAAAGCGCTTCTTCAGCTCCTCAATCAACGCTGCCGGCAGGTCCGTCATTTCATCAAATGTCTTTGCTCTTTTACGATAGAGCCACATAAAAAGCTGCTTTGCACGATATGGCTTCTGGCCAAGTGTGCCAAGCATCTCTTCCAGTCCTTTTAAATCAAAATCATATATTGTCTGCATACACCGTTATTTTACCATCTTTTTTATGATCTTTTCCGTTTCTCTGCTTTGATTAACTTTGCGCCATAAAAGCCATCCCCTTCACCCGGAAACCAGGTCTTTTCCTGCAACAGATGATATTCCGGATGGCGTTTCAGGAAGCCATGAATCTGTCCTTCATTCTCCTTGCGGTTCAATGTACACGTACTATAGACAAGAATGCCGCCATCCGCAAGGGAGGGTGCCATGGCATCAAGAATTTCCTGCTGGATCTGCACAATCTCATCCAGGCTCTGCGGACTCACCCGATAGCGGATCTCCGGCTTATGGGACAGGTCGCCTAGGCCCGAGCATGGGGCATCCAGCAGAATACGGTCAAATTTCTGCTTTTCATCCCATGCCGTCCTGCCATCATGCACAACTGTCTTTACAATACTGACACCGGTGCGTTTCATCAGTTCATCAATCAGTTCACAGCGGGCAGGATACAGATCACAGGCCGTGATCTGTCCCCTGTTTTTCATCAGCATCGCAATTTCCTGTGTCTTGGTGCCAGGGGCAGCACATACATCCAGCACCTTCATGCCCGGATGTACATCCAATAACAGCGGTACCATTGCTGAGTGCACATCCTGGATCACATACGTTCCCTCTTTCAGCATCTGATCAGCCGCGGGCGGGAAATCAGATGTGAAGGAAAGCTCATTGACAAAGTGGCAGCGGGAATCACTGCGCAGCTTTTCTCCATGCCTGAGGGTATTGATCCGTCCATATACACGGGATGCCTGCTGGTCTGCCTTTGCAATTTCCAGTGCCTTCTCTTTGCCATAATGTGCCTTCCACATCGCCAGCAGCCACTGCGGATGGCTGTAACGGATGCCGGCATGATCAAAGTCATCCGCAGGCAGAACCAGGCCTGCCTGCTGCACTTTGTGCAGAACAGCATTGACAAAGCCGCGCTCTTTTCTGGCTGCCAGAGATACCGTGCTGTTAATCGCAGCATAGGCAGGTACGCTGTCCATGAAAAACAGCTGGCAGGCACCAAGATTCAGCAGAACTGCTGTTTCTTTGCGCACTTTATGCTGTACATAAGGCTGCCATTGTGCCTCCAGCAGAATCTGATTGCGCAGTGTTTCATATACCAGGTTTGTGATCTGGGCTGTTTCTCTTCCATCGGCCTGTACATGCCGCAACAGCAGGCCGGCATAGGCATTGTCTTTTTCTACCCGGCAGAGTATTTCATATGCTTGTTTTCTTGTGTCCATATCTACTCCAGTACAAGCGGATTGACATCCACTTTAATGCGGTTGATGCGGCCCGTGCCGTCACTTTGCAGCAAAGCCGCTGTATCATGCCGCATTTCATCCAGATTCTTTCCCTTGAGAATCACCCGGCAGCGGAACTGATCCCGCAGCTTCAAGAGTGATATCACACCGATCGTTTTATAGTTTCCATGCAGATGATCGCGCAGCCATACAGCATCCTGCATCGCCTGGCGTTCATTGGCACTGGCCACTGTCAGTGAAATCAGATAGGTGTAGGGAGGATACTGGCCGGCATGGCGGAACTGCATCTCATGCTGAAAGAAGGAACGGTAATCCTGCCTGGCAGCACACTGCACAGCATAATGGTCCGGATCAAAGACCTGATACACCGCTTCGCCGGCATCTTCACCTCTCCCGCTGCGGCCGGCAGCCTGCATCAGAAGATCAAATGCACTCTCACAGCTGCGGAAATCATTGCGGGCCATGCCGGCATCGCCGTTAATGACACCAACAAGCGTCACATCCGGATAATCCAGTCCTTTGGCAATCATCTGGGTGCCAAGCAGAATGTCTGCCTCGCCCCTGCCAAAGGCAGCCAGCAGTTTCTGATGGGCATCCTTGTGTGAAGTCGTATCTGCATCCATGCGGATGGTGCGGGCATCAGGAAACAGCCGGTGCACTTCTTCTTCCAGTTTTTCTGTGCCAAAGCCGTAGGTCATGAACCCGTCCTGTGCTTTGCATGATGGACAGCGCGGCGGCACTTTCATCACGGTGCCGCAGGCATGGCATTTCAAAAGACGTTCATCACGGTGATATGCCATGGCCAGCTCACAATGCGGGCAAAGGATGACTTCCCCGCAGGAACGGCAGCGCAACTGCGGGCTGTAGCCTCTTCTGTTCAGCATCAGAATCACCCGTTTTTTTGCAGCAAGCACGGCTGCCATCTTTTCCTGCAGAGGACGGGAGATGATGCCATCGCCGCCCTTTCTGATTTCCTGTTTCATGTCAATGATGGATACACGGGCAGGTGTCTGGTTAATCCGCTCATCCAGCTCAACAAGATGATATACCCCGCGCAGTGCTCTGGCATAGGAATCCAGAGATGGTGTCGCTGAGCCAAGCAGGACCATGCAGTGATGATACTTTCCCCGCCATATGGCAATATCGCGGCAGTGATAGGCAGGCATGCTGTCCTGTTTATAGGAACCGTCATGTTCTTCATCCATCACGATGAGGCCAAGATTGGCAAACGGCAGAAAGACGGCACTGCGCGTACCGACAACAATTCCTGCCCTGCCGGATCTGACTTTCAGATACTGCTCGTATTTCTGCTGGGCATTGAGACCGCTGTGATAGATGGCTGCGGCATTGCCAAAGCGTGATGTGACCCGCTCTACCATCTGCGGTGTCAAAGAGATTTCCGGCACAAGGATCAATACCTGTCTGCCGCAGGATAACTGTTTTGCGGCAAGATGCAGATAGATTTCGGTTTTGCCTGAGCCGGTGGCCCCCCGCAGCAGAGTTACGCCCTCCGGATGAGAGAGAATTTGATCCATTGCGTTCTGCTGGGCAGGTGTCAGCTGCAGACCAGGCTTGCACTGCACATCGATTTCTTCGCTCTGACGCTGCCGTTCTTCGATCCGCAGAGCGCCCAGTTCAATCAGTTTCCTGGCCTGATTGGGATATTTCCTGCGCAGCTGATGGTATGGCATCCGGCCGGCAGCCTGCACATACTGCCATGCTTCCAGCTGCTTTGGCGTCAAAGATGTCTCCTGATCTGAAACGCTGACCCAGCGCTCTGTGACCGCCCTTTTCTCACTGGAAGACAGCGACGGCTTGATGATCCCCGGCAGCATGCATGCGAAGCAGGATATGGTAGGAGACAGCGTCATTTCCTTCATGGCAAATGCCAGATCATGCAGTTCTTCTGACAGCAGCGGTTCATGGTCCAGTACCGAAGAAACCATCTTGACCTGGTAGCCCAGCCGTCTTGCAATCTCATCCGGTGTCTCATCTGTTTCCCGAACGCTTTCCACGAAGCCAATGGTACGGCGGTGGTTGAAATCAACCATCACCCGGCACAGGGGCTGCACTTCTTCTGTGCATAAATACGTAAATGTTCGATCGATGGAACGAACGGGATGTTCGATCCAGCACTCCAGTATTCTCATGGCCTTATCTTACTATTTTTGCAAAGACTCTGCACAGGTGGTTCAGGCAGGTGTGTATAATAAGACAGACAGGAAAGAGGTATTTCATGAAAGCATGGAAACGTATTGTCGTCAAAGTCGGTACATCTACAATCTGCCGCAGCGACGGCACGCTGAATCTGCGCAAAATTGAGCGTTTTGCCAGAATTCTGACAGATCTGAAAAATGAAGGCCATGATGTGATTCTGGTGACATCCGGTGCCATCATGGTCGGTGCCCATAAAATCGGCTGGGGCAGACGGCCGGCAACGATGGCTGGCAAACAGGCTGCCGCAGCAATCGGCCAGTGTGAGCTGATGTCCATCTATGACCGCTATTTCATGGAGTACGGTTCTACGACAGCACAGCTGCTGTTGACAAAGGATGTTACGGAGAACGAAGAAGCACGCCGCAATGTTATTGCGACCTTCCAGGAACTGCTCAAGACCCATGCGATTCCGATCATCAATGAGAATGACTCGATTGCAACAGAAGAAATTGTCTATGGTGACAACGATACGCTGTCTGCTGTTGTGGCATGTCTGTGCAATGCAGATCTTTTAATCATTCTTTCTGATATTGAGGGCCTCTATGAAGCGGATCCAAGTGTCCATCCGGAAGCACGTCTGATTCCGGTTGTGCATGATCTGGATGCTGTCATCAATGCAGCCGGCGGTTCTCATACGGAAAACGGCACCGGCGGCATGGTGACCAAGCTGCATGCCGTTTCCATTGCCGCAAAGCAGCATATTCCGGTCATCATTGCCTCTGGCGAAGATCCACACATTCTGTATGACATCAGTGACGGCCATCAGCGCGGTACGCTGTTTGAGATAGGAGATGCACAATGAAAGCACTGGAAACCGCAGCACGGGCAAAAAAGGCTTCCCGGGAAGTACGCCAGCTTCCTCTTGACGTTCGCAATCAGATTCTCAAAGATTTTGCCATCAATCTGCGCCATGACATGTCAGTGATTCTTGATGCAAACAAAACAGATGTCCAGGATGCAAAAGCAAACGGCATGCGCCAGTCCATGCTGGACAGGCTCAGCCTGGATGCCCCCAGGCTGGAACAGATGGCCGTCGGCATCGAAAATCTGATCGATCTGGAAGATCCGTTAAACCGGATGCTGGAAGAAAGAACGCTGAAAAGCGGCATTCATCTGCAGAAGATTTCCGTACCGCTTGGCGTCGTTGCGATCATTTATGAGGCACGTCCCAATGTGACGGCTGACTGTGCGGCACTGTGCATCAAATCCGGCAATGCCTGTGTGCTCAAGGGCGGTAAAGAGGCATGGCGTTCTTCCCATGCGATCATTTCATCCATGAAGAAAGCACTGCAGGACAATGGCGTCAGTCAGGACAGCGTCATGCTGTGTGATCCGATTTCTCATGAAGAGACGGATGCCCTGATGCAGGCACGTGAGTCGATTGATGTACTGATTCCCCGGGGATCGAGAAGACTGATTCAGGCAGTGGTTGCCAATGCAAAGGTGCCGGTCATTGAAACAGGTGCCGGCATCTGCCATGTGTATGTGGAAAATACTGCACAGCCAGAGATGGCAGACAGAATTATTGTCAATGCCAAATGCCAGCGCCCTTCTGTATGCAATGCGATGGAGACGCTGCTGGTGGAAAAAGAAATTGCCAGATCCTACATTCCCCATATTGCCGCAATCATGCGGGAACATGCTGTGACCATGTATGGTGATCCAGAAAGCTGTGCACTGAGTGATCTGATTCTGCCGGCAAAGGAAGACAGCTTTGATACGGAATACAATGATCTCATCATGAATGTCGGGATTGTGGATGACACGCTGGCAGCGATCAATCATATTGAAAAGCATGGCACCCACCATTCTGATGCCATCATTACGGAAAGTGATGCTGAAAAAGAGCTGTTCTTTGCCGGCGTTGACAGTGCCTGTGTCTATCACAATGCCTCTACCCGCTTTACAGATGGCTTTGAGTTTGGGCTTGGTGCTGAGATCGGTATTTCCACGCAGAAACTGCATGCCCGCGGTCCTATGGGACTGGAAGCTTTGACGACGTATACATATCACCTGGAAGGGAAAGGAGAAATCAGATGAGAACAACGAAGAAGTACATGCTTGGTTTTATCGGCTGCGGCCACATGGGTATGGCAATTGCCCGCGGTGCTGTTGCCAAGGAGTATCTGGAAAGATACCAGCTGGTTGTGTATGACCACCATGACACCAATATGAAGACAGCCAAAGGAGAGCGCTTTGGATTGGCCAAAGATGAGGCTGATGTGGCTGAAAATGCCCATATCGTCCTGCTGGCAGTCAATCCCACCCAGGCCGATGCTGTTCTGGAAAAGCTCAAGGAACATCAGCCGGAGTGCCTGCTGTCCATTGTGACCGGTCTGTCCATTGCCCATATCCAGTCCATTCTTGGCAAGGATACACAGGTCATCCGTGCCATGCCGAATACACCGCTGCAGATTGGTGAAGGTTCCACTGCCCTGTGCAAATCAGAAAACTGCAAGGCCGATGAGTATGACTTCATCTTCCAGATGTTTGCCGGCATGGGTGTTGCCCGCACCATTCCGGAGGACCAGATGAATGCAATTGTGGCTGTTCATGGCTCTGTGCCTGCGTACGTCTATTACTTCATTGAGTGCATTCTCAAGGATGCCGTATCACGCGGCATTGATGAGGAAGCTGCCCGTGCCCTGCTGGTGCAGACCGTGATTGGATCCGGCAATCTTCTCAAGCAGAATGCCGGCAAGCCCATTGAAGAGTTCATCAATGAAGTGGCGTCCAAGGGCGGCACTACCATTGAAGCGATCAACACGTTCAAAGAACTGAACCTGGCTTCCATCATTCATGAAGCAGATGAAAAGTGCGTCAAACGTGCCGAAGAACTGTCCCATTGAAAATCACGGGAATACACACAAAGCCGCCATTGGATCCAAAGTAAAGTGATCACAATGACGGCTTTTTCTGTTTGATTTTGTTACGGCGCATACCCCGCCTATAGCGGTAAAAGACGTCTAGGCGGGGTTAGCCGCCTTTCTTTTTCCTGCATGAAGGCAGGAGGCATCTCATCAAAGAGAGCGAATCTTTTCGTTCGGGAACCGCTTTGGATCAGTCGCAAGATAAATCAGAACAAATGCTGCAATATTTGCCACAAGGCCGATGGTCAGGATAAACGGGATCGACACCCTTTCCAGCAGGAAGCCGCCGATCAGGTTTGCCAGCATCATGCAGACACCGCCGGTCGCAATACCCATGATTGCCTGCCCTTTGGCGATATCGCCGACACCAACGATGCGGTACACATAATAGACAGCGGCGACCTGATAGAAACCGGAATACAGCAGATGGGCGATGTTGCACCAGACAAAGAAATGGATGTTTGGTGAAACCAGGAACAGAATGGCTTTGAGGATGCCGCCGAAACCGGAGATCCGCAGCATCGTATCGGCACCGATGCGGCCCATCAGGTTGGTGCCAAACATCACAGCCGGGATTTCAGAATATGCCATGACAGCAAAGGCAAGTCCCATGTCTGCCTGCCCGCCGCCAAAGTATCTCACGAAGTAAATCATATAAGTGCCAAGCAGAGAGTTCAAAAACCATTCCAGCACGAATCCTGCCATCAGCAGTTCAAAGCGGTGGTACTTGTGGAAGAATTCCTTCATGGTGCTTGGCTTTTCATCTTTCAGGATTTCATTGCCGGCAATTGGTTTGGTTACTGCGGCAGCAGGTACTGGAATGCTTGCCAGTACCAGCAGCAGAATCAGGTAGATTGCCATGTAAATCGGCAGGATAATCTCGGCACCATAATGCTCGGTCACCTGTCCCATGATCAAGGCGCCGGTCGCATAGCCAAAGGATCCCATGGACCTGGCTAAGCCAAAGTTCATGTCATAACCGCGGTTGGTAAACTGCAGGCATAATGAGTTGAGCAATGGTGCAATGCTTGACTGCAGTGTAAACGCCACTGTATAGAAAACAAGTGTGGATGCATAGACTTCAGGGAACACTTTCAGCAGTGCAAAGCATGCGGTGCAGGCAAGAAAGAAGCCTGCAATCATATGCTTCAAAGGCCGTTTGGAGCGGTCCGCAATATCGCCGGATACCTGCTGCAGCACGCAGCTTGCCAGTGCGCCGGCTGATGTGATGCCGCCGATGGCTGCGGTAGAAAAACCGCGGCCGGAAAGAAAGACAGCAGCGAAACTGTTGATAATCAGATAGTCAATCCAGAAACCTGCCTGGATCACACCGTAGCGGAATGTCGGTCCTTTTCTCTGTGCTTGTGTCATAGCCTCACCTCAAACAGACATATATATTATGATTCCCAAAGAGTCCCTGCAAGCAAAAAAAGGATTCATCAATCTTTCCGATTCATGAATCCTCATCATCAGTGGAGAATATGGGGTTCGAACCCATGACCCCTCGCACGTGAAGCGAATGCTCTCCCGCTGAGCTAATTCTCCGCTGATTATTTTACCATGGTTTCACAAATATGGAACCCTTTTCTGTCACAATCCCATCCAGCGTGACATCATGCGGTTCTACGGCAATCTCATCCACCTGCTGCACGGAATAGGCCGCACCAATCTTGTGTCTGACACGATTGAGAATACTGTCATAGTACCCTTTTCCGTATCCTGTCCGGTGGCATGCTGCATCAAAAGAAGACAGCGGCACAACAAACAGATCGATGTTCTCCACATCCTGAATCGGTGTATCAACTGGTTCCTGAACACCGAACCTGGATGTTGCGTAAACCGTATTCGATGTGATCTGATGGAAGATCAGTGTGCCTTTGCGCACGACCGGGGCAAAGACATGAATGCCTTTGGCAAAGCATGTCTGGATCAGCGGATTGATATCCACTTCTTCTTTCATTGGCAGATAGACGCCGATGGAGTGAATATCATCAAGATATGGCAGCAGCTTCTGAACAATTGCCATACTCATCGCTTTTCTTTCCCGGGATGACAGTGCTTTCCGGGCCTGCAGGCCCGTTTTCCTGGCAGTTTGTTTATCCAATGGAGTCTGTCATGTCGATCTTCAGAAGCTGATTCAGCTCGACTGCATATTCCATCGGCAGCTCACGTGTAAATGGCTCCAGGAAGCCCATGACGATCATTTCCGTTGCCTGCGCTTCGCTCAGACCGCGGCTTTCCAGGTAGAACAGCTCATCCTGCGAAATCTTGGATACGGTTGCCTCATGTTCAATGGTGCTGGTCGCATTCTCATTGATATTCAGCGGAATCGTATCACTCCGGCTCTTCTCATCCAGGATCAGTGTATCGCACTCAATCTTGGTCTTGGAAAAGTCTGCTTTCTTACTGAAGCGGATCCAGTCACGGAAGTTGGTCACACCGCCATTGCGGGAGACCGACTTGGAGACAATGGAACTGGATGTATGCGGCGCCAGATGAATCATCTTGGCACCGGTATCCTGGAACTGGTTATGAGAACCAACGGCAATGGAAATGCACAGGCCATGGGCATACTCACCTGCCAGAATGCAGGCAGGATATTTCATGGAAATGCGTGATCCGATGTTGCCGTCAATCCACTCCATGGTGCCATGGGCATCTACCTTGGCACGCTTGGTAACAAGGTTCAGGATGTTGCCGGACCAGTTCTGCACAGAGGAATAGCGGCACTTTGCCCCCTTGCCGACGAATACTTCGACAACGGCAGCGTGCATGGAATCTTTGGAATACTGCGGTGCTGTGCATCCTTCTACATAAGAGCACTCTGCGCCATCATCCACGATGATGATGGAACGCTCAAACTGTCCCATGGATTCCGAATTGATCCGGAAGTAGGACTGCAGCGGCTTCTCCAGCTTGACACCCTTTGGTACATAGATGAAGGAACCGCCAGACCAGACGGCACTGTTCAAGGCAGCCAGCTTGTTATCCGTCGGGGGAACAATGGTCGCAAAGTACTTTTTGAACAGTTCCGGATATTCACGCAGGCCGGAATCGATGTCAAGGAAGATGACACCCTTCTGCTGCACTTCATCCAGCATGTTATGATAGACAGCCTCAGACTCATACTGGGTGGTCACACCAGCCAGATATTGACGCTCTGCCTGAGGAATGCCAAGCTTTTCAAACGTATTCTTGACTTCTTCCGGTACTTCATCCCAGCTTTTTTCAGCTTCATTGGAGACCGTCTTGAAGTATGTAAAATCCTGAAAGTCAATCTCAGACAGATCCGGTCCCCATTTGGGCATAGGCAGTTTTTCAAAAGTATGGAAGGACTTCACTCTGAATTCTGTCATCCATTCCGGTTCATGCTTATAGGCAGAAATCTTTCTGACAATATCTTCATTCAGGCCTTTGCCAGTATCAAAGACGGCCTTGACATCATCGTCATGGAATCCGTATTTATAATCATCCTGCGAATAAATGGCCTCGTTATTGCGATTGGCTTCGCTCATTTCTTCGCCTCACTTTCTTCAATCATTTCCTGCATGGCTTTCCAGCCAATTGTCGCACACTTGATGCGGTTAGCCTGCTTGTAAACATTCTTCATGGCAACCGCCTCTTCCAGAACATCCGGATCATACTGTTTGTTTTCGATCATCGCAAAGTAATTGGCAATGATCTTCTCAGCTTCCTTGACACTCTTGCCCTTGAGCAGATCCGTCATCATGCTTGTGCTTGCCGTTGAGATCGTGCAGGCAATGCCGTCAAAACGGATATCCTGAATCACACCGTCCTTGATCTTGCTCTGGACGGTAATATCATCAATGCAGCTGTCACTGGCCATATGTCTGGACTGATAGCCAGCATCCTTAGTCAGCTCATGGTTATGTGGATACTGATAGTGATCCATGATCAGCTCGCGCAGAACTTCCGGATCATTTAACAAACTGCTTTCATCACTCATGACATTCACCTCTTAAAAGAAGATACCAACCGCATTTTCAAGGTTGATGTTCTTAGCCTCATCCACAAAGCGGTCTACTTCATCCTTTGTATTGTAGAAATACAGCGAAGCACGAATCGTCTGATCCGTCCCGATGATATTGTGCAGCAGCTTTGCACAGTGATTGCCGCTGCGCACCGCAATATTCTTACTTGCCAGATAGCCGGCCGCATCCTGGGCAAAGACGCCCTTAGCATTGAAATCAATCGGGCCGTATTCATTGTCAGGATTATAGAGAATAATGTTATCCAGCTTCTGCATCTTCTCACAGAAGTAGGCACGCAGCTCTTTTTCATAGGCATGGATATGATCCAGGCCGATATCCATCAGATAATTGGCAGCTGCACCAGTGCCAATGACACCCTCAATATTCGGTGTACCGGCTTCAAACTTGACCGGTGTTTCCTTGAGGATGCAGGAACCATCATTGGCAAAACGTGCATTCATATCACCGCCCATTAACATCGGGCTCATTCTGTCCAGCAGTTCCTTCTTGCCATAGAGGATGCCAACCCCGCCGGGACCGCACATCTTATGGGCAGAAAAGCCAAGGAAGTCAATATCTGCATCCCTGACATCCACCTTCATATGCGGCACGCTCTGGGCACCATCCACGATCATATAAGCACCATGTTTATGGGCAATGGCACTCATTTCCTTGATCGGCTGCACAGAGCCAAGCACATTGGTCACTTCAGCCAGAGAGACAGCCTTGACTCCTTCATGGAAGCACTTCTCATAATCTTCCAGGTGAATACGGCCTTCCTTATCAGTCGGAATATATTCAAAGCGGATGCCGGCTTCCTGCTGCAGGCGGAACCACGGCAGTACGTTGGAGGCATGTTCTGCTTCCGAGATCAGCACCACATCACCCTTTTTCAAAAAGTCATGGGCAAGGCCCCAGGCAATCTGGTTCATAGACTGGGTGACATTGTGTGTGTACACAACTTCATCCGGATCACAGTTAATCAATTTTGCAATGATCTTGCGGACACCATCATACAGACGGTCGTTCTCAGCCGCAATGGCATAGTCGCCGCGGTGTACATTGGATGTATGCTTCGTATAGTAATCCGTTACGGCATCAATCACACACTGCGGTTTCAGGGAAGTTGCCGCATTGTCGAAATAAATCAGATCGGGATTGTTCACGATCATCGGAAAGTCTCTTCTGATTTTCTCTACATCGAACATAATGCGTTCATCTTCCTTTCCATTTCCTTAGCAAGCATCTCCTGCAGCTGCGGATTATCCAGCGTTCTGGCAATCGGCATCAGGTAGCCGGAAGAAATCAGAGAGGTGCACTGTGAGCGGCTCAGACCGCGGCTCATCATGTAGTACATCTGGTCTTCATCCACGGTTCCCATACTCAGAGCATGGCTTGCCTGCACATCATCTTCATCAATGAGCAGCTCCGGCAGAATCTCAGCACGCTGTCCCTGCGCAAATGCCAGGGCACGGCTTGTCTGATGGGACTGGGCGCCATGGGCACCCTTGACGATCTTGCCAATGGCATCAATCATCAGATTTCCTTTTTCCAGAACAACCGCATAGTTCTTGATATCGCCATAGGTATCCGGTGCATAGTTGACAACCTGCATGTTGTAATTCTTGCGGCAGTTGACCAGGGTTGCACTGGAGAGCAGTGCCCTGGCATGATTCTGCCGCAGGGCAACATACACATTGCGGTCTGTTTCAGCCTGATTGCACTCGCCATAGGCAACCGTCAGATCTCCATTGCCCATGACTTCGTGTGATTCATCGACGCTCAGTTTCTGATCTGTATTGTTCCAGAAGAGATAGGAGATTTTTGCACCGGCTGCAGCATAAGTGCGGATGCGCAGAGCACCGCATTTTTTCACAGACACAAAGACATCACTCTGCTCACTGCCGCGGAACGTAATCTGCAGATCACGGTCTGAATCAATCTCATAAGCACTGTAGCCAGGCTGCAGGGCGATATCCATATTGACATGGATCGGCGTCATTTGCGCGCAGCTCCTTCGGCGGCCTGACGAACCGCACATGTACCAAGTGATACAGGCTGTACTTTCTTTTCTTCAACCTCAGCTGCAGGCTGGGCACCTGTCTCAGCATAGATCCAGTCATAGCCTTCCTGGTCAATCTTTCCAGCCAGGTCGCCTTCACCATTCATGACAATGCGTCCATCCACCAGGACATGGGTGAAATGCGGCTGAATCTGCTCATAGAATCTTTCATAGTGGGAAACAACCAGCAGCGACATGCCTGTTTCCTTGTGCATCCGGTTGATGGCATCGGAAACAATCCGCAATGCGTCAACATCCAGGCCGGAATCCAGCTCATCCAGCATGGCAAAGCTTGGCTTGAGCATTTCCATCTGGACAATCTCATTGCGCTTCTTTTCACCGCCGGAGAAGCCTTCATTCAGGAAACGATGGGCAAGATCCGGCTTCATCTGCAGATCATTGATGGTCTTCTCCATTTCTTTGATAAATGTGAACAGAGGGACCGGCCTGTCACGGCGTACATTCATGGCCGCTCTCAAAAAGTCGCTGTTGGTAACACCGGGGATTTCCTGTGGATACTGCATGGCCAGGAACAGGCCTGCCTTGGATCTTTCATCCACCGGCATTGCCAGTACATCCTTACCATCATATGTAATGGATCCCTGTGTCACTTTGTATTTCGGATGGCCCATGATCGCGGCAAGAAGCGTGGACTTGCCATTGCCGTTCGGGCCCATCAGTGCATGTACTTCTTTTTCATTTACCGTCAGATCGATTCCTTTCAGAATCTCCTTATCTTCAACGTAAACATGAAGATCTTTTATCTCGAGAGTTCTCATAATTCCTCCTGTTTTCAACCGTGCATGATTATAACATCAATTTACTAGGAAATGTTGGCAGACGCTTTATGCCCTTTTTCAGGCATTTTGTCCTGCTTTTTCATACATTCTGCAACGTGTTATGTGAAAGAAAATTCAGACAGGCAAAATTGCAAAAAGATATACGCTATTTTATAATGATCTAGCGTTTTTTTCATAATGAATTAAAGGAGGCTCTATGGGCAAATTCTTGAAAAAGAACTGGTTCGTAGCACTGATCATTGTGATTTTTGCATGCATCAGTGTGTATTACATTTACGATACGAACAAGGGAAAACTGAAAGGAAAGACATCCGATGGTGAAGACGTTGTGTATTCGGTAAATGATACCGATGAGACGGCTTCTCAGTTCTATGATGATCTGTACAAGTCAAGCGGCAACAACGCTGCCCTGTCACTGTTCCAGAAGGCTGTGGCAGACAGTTCCTATAAGACAACCAAGGAGATCAAGAAAAAGGCAGAGTCGCAGGCTGAATCCATCAAGTCCAATTACAGTTCCAGCTATGGTTCCAGTTCAGAAACCCAGCTGGCCAGCGATCTGGCTTCCACCGGCTACACTGATCTGACTGACTATCTGATTACCCAGATCAAGCTGAACAAAGTATCCGGTGAATATGCTGCCAATCATTTCGATGATCTGCAGATCCGGGAAGTATCCTATATCCTGATCAAGTTCACGGATTCCAGCAATGTCACGGATACGCCAACCGATGATGAGCAATCCCGCATGGATGCAGTCGATCAGGCTCTGTCCAGCGGCACAAGTTTCTCTGATGCGGCAACCCAGTATTCCGAAGATACTTCCACTGCCAGCAACGGCGGCCTGCTTGGTGTCATCGACAAGAACACAACATCGCTTGATTCTGCATTCCTGTCAGCTGCCCTTGCACTGAACGAGGGCGAGACATCTGACTGGGTCAAGTCCAGCAGCTTTGGCTACTTCAAGATTTACTGTGATGCTTCTACAGCAGATACACTCGAGTCAAATGGCAAGGTTGACTCTCCGTATGAATCTCTTGTTTCAACATACGATACAACCCTGCAGAATACTGCCATCTGGGCAAAGGCACAGGAGCTTGGCATTGATTTCAATGGCAACGATGATCTGGAGAAAGAGATCAAGGCTGCCTATGGTGTAGAAGATGATTCTTCTGATGCAAGTGCAACTGCTTCCCCTGAAGCTTCTGCATCTGCGAGTGCATCGGCATCTGCCAGTGCAGGAGGTACAAACTGATGCTGAAAATGAGAAAAGCAATCCTTGCCAGTGCCGCTGTGGCAATGGCCCTGACACTTGCCGGCTGCAAAGATGCAAGTGCAAAGCTGAAGGACAGTTCTACCGTCCTGTTTACGGTTGGCAAAAAGAAAGTTACCAAAGGCAATGTGTATGAGACGATGGTCAACATGGCCGGTGCTTCCACTGCCATCAACAATGCGACCAATACCATTGCATCCCAGGAAGTTGAAATTACAGATGACATCAAAGCCCAGGCCGAGTCTACACTGAATACATATAAGTCCATGTATGGTGACACCTTCACTTCTTATCTGGAACAGTCCAACATGAGCGAGGATGATTACCTGAATGACTATCTGATTCCTTCTCTGCTCGCTTCCCAGCTGACTGACAAGTACATTGAAGCCAAGTGGGACGATCTGATCAGCATGTACAAGCCTTGCAAGGCAACGGTGCTGTCTTTTACAAGTCTTGATGATGCCAATGCGGCTCTGGATGAGCTCAAGGCTGGTACATCCGATGCGGCTACTGCGGCTTCCAACCACAACAGTTCTTCTGATGGTACATCAGAGATTTATACAACCCAGTCTTCTTCCCTTGATTCCATGGTCAGAGCGATTCTGTCTTCCCTGACGCCGGATGACGGCTGGAATGAAGTCACAGGCTCTGATGGAAGTACCTATTACCTGGTCAAGGTAGACAGCAATGATACAGACAGCATGCATGATGACATCGTCTCTGCTCTGTCTTCCATCAGTAATGTCAGCTCTGATGCGACCACATACTACTTCCGCAAGTATAAGTTCCATGTCTATGACATTACGCTGTACAATGCGATCAAGGCATCCTACCCTGATAATCTGGTTCAGGATATGGCAGAATCTACTGCTTCTGCGGAGGCTTCCTCCTCTGCCAGTGCAAGTGCTTCTGCTTCCGCATCTTCCAGCAATTGAGCATGATCTAACAGGAAGTGTTTTCGCTTCCTGTTTTTTTGTTGCGCGGATGGCATTCATATGCCATGAATGCATATCAACACGCAGGCAGAATGTTATAATAAAAGGCAGGAGGAAATGAATTATGTGTGTATTCTGCGATATCATTGCCCATAAGATTCCATCAAAAGTTGTATACGAAGATGAGAATGTGATTGCGATTCTGGATATTTCTCAGGTTACCAGAGGGCATACAATTGTCATGCCGAAAAAGCATGTCAGAAATATTCTGGAGGCAGATGACAAGACCGTTGCCAGTGTCATGGCTGTAACGGCAAAATTAGCCCGCCAGATTGTGAAAAATACAGGCGCTATTGGTGTGAACATTCTGAATAACACTGGTGAGGCTGCCGGTCAGTCGGTTGATCATATGCACGTGCATATCATTCCGCGCTATGGCAAGGATGATGCGTGCCATTTCACGTTCGGCAAGAGTGCACCGCAGGATCTGGATGAAGTACTCAAAGAGGTCAAGGGGTAATGCCAACGGCACTCTATTACCTGCATGATCCCTTTGCTCCGGATCCCAACTGCCCTACCCGCTTTGGTTCTGCTCTGGTGATCTGTGCCAAAGGCAAGATTCTTCTGGAACAGCGGGCAGACAATTTCCGCTGGGGTATTGTCTCCGGTGATCTGCATGACACTGAAACCTTCCGTGACTGTGCCATCCGCCAGGCAATCAAAGAGACCGGCATTCATCTGTACCATGATCAGCTCAATGAGCTGAAGGTATTTGATGATCCGAGCCGTATCGTTTCCTTCCTGGATGGCAATATTTACCGTATTGTTTCGTTTGCCTTCTTCGCAGATCTGGATGAAATCCCAGAAACAACAGTAGGAAAAGGCTCCATTGAGCTGCGATGGGTTGATCCTCAGGATCTGCCTGATTATCAGTTTGCAATTACCCACCAGGAGATTCTGGAATATTACCTGCTGAAGAAGAACCTGCAAATTACGCTGCCGCAGCCATCATTCCTGCAATAGAAAAAGAGGACCATCGTCCTCTTTTCATTTGTCTTCCTTCTCTTTGACGCCAAGCCGTTCCAGCATCACATCTCTTGCCTTGTTTTCCAGTGTATCATCCAGCGGAGCCAGCTTCACGCTGCCATACCGTTTTCTTAAGCCTCTGGCAATGATATGATCCGCGATCTTAGGATTCTTTGGCAGCAGCGGCCCATGCATATATGTAGCCAGGACATCATCATTGACAAAGCCTTCCCAGCCGCCGTCATATGTATTGCCATGGCCTTTTAATACTTTTCCAAACGGGGTGGATACCTGCATGGTCTGGCCGCCATGGTTTTCAAAACCAACGGCATCAAAGGTTTCACCATCCATCGCTGCCTGGATGGCAATGTTGCCGATGCAGCGGTGGTCACGGTCACTCGCCTCCGTGTAGTAGTCAAAGAAGCCAAGGCCTTGGATCATACCGCCATCCTGATCGCGGTAATACTTTCCAAACAGCTGATATCCGCCGCAGATCAGCAGAAATGCCGTATGCGCATCCATGGCAGCGGCAATCTGATCCCTGCGCTGGACAAGATCGTGATAGATCAATTCCTGCTCATGGTCAGCACCGCCGCCCATGAAGAAGATATCATAATCCGGAATATTTCTTTTCTCACCGATTGTGCACGTATCAATCGTACACTGAATACCTCTTTTCTCCGTTCTTACACGCAGTACTTCAGCATTGCCTTTATCACCATAGAGGTCCATCAGATCATGGTACATCCACAAAATTCTCAGTTCCATTTCTGTGCCTCCTTTGCAAGCAGTGCCCTGGTACTGTGCAGAGCGGTATACGTAGAGATCACATAGCTGTCCAGATTGGCATCATCCAGCCATTTCACAGCTTTTTCGGCATTTTCTTCCACATGTATGCGGTCCTCAAGACCTTCATACTTCAGCCGCAGAGCCATATCATAGGCACGTGTACCGCTGCAGACAATCATCTTTACCTCCGGCACATTCAGCCGTTCAAAATGAGCATCCCAGATCCAGCTCACATCATGTCCATCCTGGTCATTGTCATTGAGCAGAATCAGAATGTTCTTGTCACCGGGGCGGCTGAGAATATACTTCAGTACTTCATTGGTACCCGTCGGATTCTTGGCCAGATTGATGATGCATGGCTTAGACAGCTTGAACAGCTCATTGCGGCCTTCTTTCATCACAAAGCTGCCAAAAACCTTGTTGGCACAGGCAGGATCAATATGATACACCTTCAGCGCCGTTAATACAGCAGCACAGTTATACACACCGTAAATCGTATTGACAAACGACTTGTAGGAATTGCCGTCTGCAGTAAAGGTGCCATGCTGGAAGTCAATATCCGTAACTTCAATATCATATGGCACTTTGCCAAACCCATCATGTTCACACCAGAATTTTCCAATATGGGAATACTGATAGTATTCATAGTGCAGACGATTTCCACAGACCGGGCAGAATTTGCCTTCACTTGCCTCATTGGTCTGTTGCTGTGAAATGGAGCAGCGGTCTACGGCAAAGTAATGTTTTCTGGCTTTTTCTGCATGCAGGCCGATTCGCAGAACATTGGGATCATTGCCATTGAGGATGAGATCCCCGGTAAAGTCCTTTGTGACAGCCATGATTTTCCGGATGATCGTTTCCATTTCTCCTGCTCTGTCCAACTGATCCCGGAAGAAATTAGTCACGACAAGTGCAGTGGGATGCAGATGGGAAAACTGCCGGTACAGGGTCAGCTCATCGACTTCAATGACCGCAGCATCTGCTTTGATGCGGTAATGCATATCACTGTTGGCTGCCAGCAAAGAGGCAATTCCCACATTCAGATTGTCACCGCGGGCATTGTTGATGACCTTCAGGCCGGCTGCGCGCAGTGACTGGGCAATCAGATTCTGGGTTGTTGTTTTACCATTGGTGCCGGTTACCAGAATGACAATTTCCGGCATCTGGAAACGGGCAATGAAATCCGGATCCATCCTGAGTGCCAGGGTGCCGGGAAAAGAACCTCCCCTGCCTGCCTTTTTCAGCAGCGAGGAGACACCTTTCACAAGTGCAAGCCGCATATCCATATGCATCACTCCTTTTTCAGTGTTGGTTTATAGAACTGCCTGTTATCCAGGGCAAACAGTTTGCCCGTCCAGTTTCCTGCAGCGGTAGAATCCAGTGCCTGCTTCAGTGTGTTCATACGGGCATCGAGATTGTCCATCAAAGACAATACTTCCGCTTCCTGCACCATCGGCAGTACCGGTGAACCGTATTCATAGTGACCGTGGTGGCTCAGGATCATATGGTGCAGCAGCGCAGCTTCCTCACTGCCTTCCAGGCCAAGAGAGTCTGCTACTTCACTGAGAATCCCATTGGCAATGGAAATGTGGCCTTCCAGGCGTCCCTGCAGTGTATATTCTGTTGTGATCGGTCCGCTCATTTCGATGGTCTTGCCAACATCATGAATCAATGCCCCGGCAATCAGAAGATCCCGATTCAGCTGGGGATAGTGTTTGCATACTCCCTCGCACATTTCGGCAATGGACAAAGAATGCTCAGACAGACCGCCCAGAAAGTTGTGATGAATTTTAGAAGCAGCCGGGTATGTAAAGTATTTGTCTGCTGTCATCCGCAGAACACCGACCACAAGTTTGCGCAGGTTTTCATTTTGAATACTGTAAACAAACTTTTTGACCTCTGCCTGCCGGTCTGCAAGCGGCCTGGTACTTGCGGCCACAAATGACTCCAGATCCACTGCTGACTGGTCCAGATCCTGCACATGATTGATACGCAGCTGCAGGCTGTTCTTGTAATCCAGCACTTCAAAGGAGATTTCTTCTACATGACCGACATGGATAACAGCTGTATCCTCTGGCTTGACATCCCAGAATTTACCATCGATCATGCCGGTATTATCTGCCACTGTAATGGTAAGATACGCTGCGCCTTTATTCGTTGTTCCATTTTTAACATCTTTGATCAGCAGGGGAATTGCATAGCGCTCCTGCGGTTTAAAATCCTTGATTTTAGTCATCCTGATTCCACTCCATTCCATCCATGACGGCATAAATATCATCACCGTCATAGCCTTGGGCAGCACAGTACCGGAATACCCGGTTGCGCAGCATTGTGCCGCTGTATTTGCTCTGATAGCGGCGCTTTGCTTTGGCTGCACAGTGCTTGAGATTGTCCATTTCCCGTTCTTCCTGACGGCCCAGATCCAGCGATGCAATCGCTCTTTCTGCCTGCTCACGGGTAAAGCCGCGCTGGACCAGCTTGCCAGACAGCGTATATTTCATCTTCCGGATCGAGTCATGTTTCATCGAGCCAGCCATTTTCTGTGCTGCCAGCATGCAGTCTTCCATGGATGTATCCGGTTCTTCCCCGATCACCTGGTGGACCAGGGCGGCAGGCAGTCCCTTATTCATCAAACTGCGCACAATCCGGTCTGTACCCATTAACGAAGCACGCATGCTGTGAACCGCATCACGGCAGTAGCGCTCATCATCGATATAGCCCCTGCTCTCCAGCTTCTCAACGATCTTATTAATCGTCGTAATATCACATGGCGTTTCCTGACTCAGCCAGTCATACACTTCCTTGCGGGTGCGGTCTTTGATCGCAATCCGGCGCACACAGCCCTGGTATGCCCTGACACCAGCTTCTTTTTCCTGCAGGTGTTTTACGGTCGTATTGGCAATTGTACCGCCTTTGCGCAGACCAAGGTTGGCATAGTCATCCATTGTCACCTGCAGACGCAGCTCTTCCTTGCGGCCATTGATCAGATACAGCTGCACAAAGGAATCTTTTACCTGTACATCATCGATTGTGCTGACATCATGATACATTTCAATGGCTTTTTCATAGACAGCATACACTTTTTCGCCAAAAATCCGGGCACTGTAAGGCTCCACATGTTTCAGGGAAGAAACGGTCATCTTCGCTTTCTGTTCTTTTGACAAAGAAAGGAACACTTTCAGCTTGGTCACAAAGTCATCCGGATCTTTGAAAAACCAGCCGTCTTCCCCTTCGCTGACAAGATCCTGCAGCACTTCATCATAGCGCACCAGCAATGGCAGACCAGATGCAAGGGCTTCAATAAATGTCATGCCCTGTGTCTCACTCAGTGAAGCAGACGCAAACAGATCACAGGCGCGGTACAGTGACGGAATGTCTTTTCTGGGTACAGCACCAGCCAGGACGATATCCTTCTCCAGATCAAGATCTGCAGCCATCTGTTTCATGCGGCCAAAGTCAGGGCCATCCCCTGCAATCAGCATTTTGACAGACAATCCTGCTTTGACTGCATTGGCAAATCCCTGAATGACGACATCCAGAGATTTCTCCTGGGCGATGCGGCCAACTGATACAATTACGGTATCATCAGCAGAAAAGCCAAATTTTGCCCGGATTTCAGCTGTTTTGCGAGCATCATGGAGAGATGGATGAAATTCATCCAGATCCAGACCGGTAGGAATCACATCAATATCACGGCGGATATGATACCCAATCAGCATGTCCTTTGTCTTCTGGGATGGCGCAATGACGGAGATGGAAGCATCGCCATACAGGCGTGATACTTTGGCAACACCTTTTTTGGCATAGGAATCTACCGTTCTGGAATGGATGAAATTGACATAATGCGTGTAGTCTTCATAGGTTGTATGGTATGTGGACACAAGCGGAATACCTAACTGCATGGCGCAGATATGGGCAAAGATGCCTACCCCGAATTCGGTCTGGTCATGGATGATATCCAGATTCAGTTTGCGTATTTCCTGCAGGGCAAGAAAATGAAAAGGTGACGTTGCCACATAGCCGTAGAGGAACTTGAGTTCTGCTCCTTTCAGCCGCAGTGTATGGCCGTCATCTTCCCAGTGAGATGCTACTTTGCCAGAGGAATTGGTTGTGATGACATAAACTTCATGGCCCATCTTTTCAAGCTGTGTGCGCAGGATGTATGTACTGTTGGCAACACCGTTGATCTCGGGCGGATAGGTATCTGTAAACAGACCGATTCTCATCGCTCTTCCTCCTTGGATTTCTGCTCTATTTTACCATTGGTTTCAGTTTCCGCCGGTATTTCCTGCATATTATCATGAATCACGACCGGCTGCATCCTTGCCCACAGATAAATACCAGCCCCAACCAGTGTCTGAAAGTAATAGGTAATTACACGCCAGAGAATCATGATTGCCTTTGCCTTGGTAGTGCCGAAAATCGTGGAAAACATCAGGACAAAGGTTGCCTCAGTACCGCCGGCAGAGCCCGGCATAGGCATGAAGGCGTTGACCATGGCAACAAAGGAACTCAGTGCAATCGTATCAATATACAGCTTCCAGCTGAGCTGGAAATGCAGTGCTCTGGCCGCAATAAAAGCAATGCTGTAATACATGAGCAGACGGATCAGATTGCTCAGTGCAACAAGAAAGATCATCTTCTTGTCACAGCTGATCATGTCAATCTGCTTTTCAAACCGTTCCAGCTGTTCATCCAGTTTCTGCTTTGCTTTATCGCGGTTTTTGATCAGATGCATGCGTATGCCGATGTTAAACCCTGTGGTTGTCAGCCAGCGGTAAAACCGTGGAAATTTGACGGATGCCCACAGAGCAAAGATCAATGCACTGTTCACAATAAAGCCAAAGATGACAATAAGGAAGAACTGGGAATAGTGTCCATAGAAGTATGGAAACCGCAGCAGTATCAGAACCAGGACAAACACGCTCATGGTTGTCTGGTAATTGATGAAATCCATCCAGAGCACACTGATGGCACTGGAGACATCGAGCCCCTGCTTGCGGAAGATATAGATCTGGGCAAACTGACCGCCGGATGCACTTGGCGTAATGTTATTGAACAAAGATGCTGTATAGGCATCCACGAAGCCCTGCCTGACCTTGTAGTCCTTCTTGAAAATTCTTGCTTCAAGAGACAGGCCCCAGCCATCAATCCAGCGTTCCAGGACCATCAGAACAAGCATGAAAACCAGCAGCCATTTATTGGCACCGCGGATCATGCTGAGAATTTCACGGCCGTTGTCTTTCAGAGAAAACCACAGGACAAGGACAGTCAGGCCGATGATTAATGCAAAATTGAAAACAGGACTTTTGAGAACCTTTTTCAAGTTAGTTTTCATATGTCTTATCTGCTAACCTTTCAGTGTACTGGTTTGCCAGCCGCCTGCAGAACCCTGGTATAGACCTGCTTCAGCTGAACACCAATGCGGTCAATACTGCGTTCCTTTGCCGTTTCATAGCCTGCATCTGTCAGATCAGGAACCTGATGTTCCACGATTTTGGCAATCAGATCTGCAAACTCGGCATTGTTATGTCCCATCCAGCAATTTTTACCATTCTGCAGCCACGGATCATAGGCACCGATATCACGCACAAGCATCGGACATCTGGCCGCCAGTGCCTCCAATACAACAATCCCCTCTGTCTCCTCATAAGATGGGAAGAAGAAACACTTGGCGCTCGCATAGGCCCCTTCTATGATTGCACCTTTGACATATCCCGGGAATATTACATTCTCCGGTGCATTTTCCATCGCCTCCGTAATCTCACGTGGAATAATCAGTTTATTGATATCACCAAACCAGATGAACTGATACTGTGGCAGCATTTTTGCGACTTCAATAAAATCAAGCAGCCCCTTGCGCTGAAACAGCAGTCCAACACCAATCACCGTTTTGGCATCATCAGCCAGTGAAAAATATTTCCGGAATGCCTTCACCTTCTCATAGTCATAGGCATAGCGCTCCAGCACGATACCATTAGACACAGCATAAATCGGCAGTGTGATCCCATACTTTATCAGCAGAGAACGTGAGTATGGTGTCGGTGTGATGATGGCATCTGCCTGGCTGTACCGGTTGACAAGCCATGTCTTGTAATATGGTGCAATCTGATTGCTGAAGAGAAAACTGTTTTTGAAATCTTCTTCTGTCGAATGGGCATGGTAGATGACACATTTGCCGTTTTCTCTTGCACTGCGGATGATGGCATCACTGTTAGCCATATAGGTATTGATATGCAGAATATCGTAATCCGTATCCCATGGATCCGTTGTATAAGCAATATGCTGTGATGTCAGAGCAAGCTTCTGGTGCTCGAAAGCCCGTCCCATGCCTGAGATCTTGATCATATTCTGATTCTCGAAATACAGTAAAATCTTCATGCAATCACCATACATATTATACATCTGCCCATAACGCAAAAAAAGACGATGGAAACCCATCGTCTTTTACAAACGCTTAAGATTGATGATCAGTTCTGATCGTTAACCTTCTTGACCAGCTTCTCATAACGAATCTGAGCGTCATGCTTTGTCTTGGCAAAAGCAGCTTCAGCAGCTTCCTGGCCTCTCAGCTTCGGCAGGTTGAAGTAACGAGCCTCACTCATCAGGAAGTCATGGAACTTATCCCAGTTCGGCTCCTTGGAGTCAAGCTGCAGCGGCTTTTCAAGTCTAGGATCATAGCGGTACAGAGCGACATAGCCGCAATCTACAGCATCCTTTTCAACCTGAGGCATATGGCCAAGGCCGCCCTTGATACCCTGCTCAATGCACGGGCAGTAAGCAATGATCAGAGAAGGTCCATTATAGGATTCAGCTTCCTTGAAGGCCTTGATGCACTGTGCCTGATTAGCACCCATAGCAACGGATGCAACATAGACATGACCATATTCCATGATGATCTGGCCCAGATCCTTCTTAGCCATCTTCTTGCCGCCTGCTGCAAACTTCGCAATAGATGCAGCCTGAGAAGACTTGGAGGACTGTCCACCAGTGTTGGAGTAAACCTCAGTATCCAGAACAAGGACATTGACATTCAGATCGTTGGCCATGACATGATCAAGTCCACCGTAACCGATATCGTATGCCCAGCCATCGCCGCCGACGATCCAGACAGACTTGGAAACAAGATCTCTCTTCATCTCAAGCAGAGCCTTGACATCCTGGTTAGCAGAAGCTTCCACATTCTTCACCAGAGAATCAACAACAGCTCTCTGCTTGTCACGGTCATCACCAGCAGCCATGTAAGCGTCAAAGTCAGCCTTCAGAGCAGGTTCAACCTTATCCAGGTTGTCTTCCATGATCTTCAGGATCTTGGCAGATCTGTAGGACTGTGCAACAGCCATACCGAAGCCATACTCAGCGTTATCCTCGAACAGGGAGTTAGCCCATGCAACACCATTGCCATCGTTATCAACAACGAACGGTGTAGAAGGAGTAGCGGAGCAGTAAATCATAGAGCAGCCTGTTGCATTGGCAACCAGCATATCCTTGCCAAACAGCTGGGAAGCGAGTCTGTAGTACGGAGCCTCGCCGCAGCCAGGGCAGGAACCGGAAACCTCGAAGTAAGGCATCATCAGAGATACACCTGTTACAGTGTTCGGGTTGCCATACTGAGGCTTGTATTCTGTCTCCTTGTACAGGTAGTCAGAAACAGGCTCTTCACCCTCAGCCTCAACAATGTCAACAGCAGACAGAGCCTTGGTCGGGCAGACATTGATACATACGCCGCAGCCTACGCAGTTCATCGGAGAAACTTCGATTCTGTATACCAGGCCGTCAGCCTTAGCGTTCTTGTAAGCAGCACTCGGCTCCTTTGTATCAAACTTGAAGCCGCACTTCTCAGAGATTTCAGCAGCCTTGGCAGCCTCATCCTTTGTCAGCAGGAACGGACGGATTGTTGCATGCGGGCAGGAGAATGCACACTGACCGCACTCGATGCACTTCTGTGCATCCCATACCGGAACCATTGCTGCAATGTTTCTCTTCTCACGGAAGGCAACATTTTCAGGGATGGAACCATCGATGACATCCGGCTTTGTGAATTCAGATACCGGCATATCATAGCCGCCCAGAGCGTTGATGACCTGAACATTTGTATCGAAATGCTCATCGCCAGTCAGCTCAAACAGCTGCTTCTTGACAGGCAGATTGCTCCACTCAGGCTTAACCTCGACTTCAACCAGTCCGGAAGCACCCTTATCAATAGCTGCACAGTTGTTGTTAACAACATCCTGGCCCTTCTTTGCATATGTCTTGCGGGCAGAATCCTTCATGAGCTCGAGAGACTTGCTGAACGGCATGATCTGCTCATTGAGCTTGAAGAATGCAGACTGCAGGATTGTGTTGGTATGACGGCCCATATGAGTCTCCATAGCCAGCTTGTTAGCATTGATGATGTAGAACTTGGCATGATGATCAGCCAGACCCTTCAGCATTCTGTTAGGCAGTCTGTCTTCAACCTCGCTGGCATCCATTGTTGTATTCAGCAGGAATGTGCCGCCATCCTTCAGATCACGGACCATATCAAACTTGAATGCATAGGATTCCAGAGAGCAGGAAATGAAGTCTGCCTTATCAATGTAGTACGGAGAATGAATCGGGCTCTTGCCAAAACGCAGATGAGATCTTGTAACACCGCCGGACTTCTTGGAGTCGTATGCGAAGTATGCCTGAGAATACAGATCTGTGTTGTTGCCAATGATCTTAACGGTAGACTTGTTAGCACCGACAGTACCATCAGAACCAAGACCATAGAACAGGCAGGATGTATAATCTGCATCAACATGGATGTCAACCGGATCCAGGGACAGATGTGTGACATCATCGACGATACCGATTGTGAACTCTTCCTTCGGATCATCCTTCTTGAGTTCCTCATAAACAGCGTTGATATCAGACGGGTTGGTATCCTTGGAGGACAGACCATAACGGCCGCCGATCAGCTTGATGTCCTTGTGATTGCGCAGAGCATACTCAACATCCAGGAACAGCGGCTCACGTGTGCCGACTTCCTTGGCTCTGTCAAGAACAGCAATCTTCTTAACTGTCTTAGGCAGAACAGCTTCCAGATACTTCTGGGAGAACGGACGATACAGATAAACCTTGATCAGGCCGACCTTCTCGCCTCTCTTGACCAGAGTATTGATTGTCTCTGTGATTGTATCTGTCACAGAACCCATAGCAACGATGACTCTCTCAGCATCCGGAGCACCAACATATGTGAACGGTGCATAGTTGCGGCCTGTATGCTCACTGACAGCCTTGAAGTACTTGGCAGCGATATCAGCCACAGCATCATAATGCAGATTCTGAGCTTCGGCAGCTTGGAAGTAGATATCATCATTCTGAGAACCGCCTCTTGTCACTGCATTTCCATGCGGATTCAGAGCATGAGCGCGGAATGCTTCCAGCTTGTCCTTCGGCAGCAGACTCTTCAGGAAGTCATAGTCCATGACTTCGATCTTGTCGATTTCATGAGAAGTACGGAAACCATCGAAGAAGTGCATCACCGGAACAGAACCATCAATTGCGATCAGGTGGGCAACGCCAGCCAGATCCATGCAGTCCTGAACGGAATGAGAGCACATCATGACGACACCTGTCTGACGGCAGGCATAAACATCCTGGTGATCACCGAAGATAGACAGAGTATGTGTAGCAAGAGATCTTGCAGCAACATGAATGACTGCCGGCAGCATTTCACCCTTCCACTTGTACAGGTTCGGGATCATCAGCAGCAGACCCTGCGAAGCAGTAAATGTTGCAGCCAGAGCACCAGCCTGCAGAGCACCATGAACAGCACCAGCGGCGCCGCCCTCAGCCTGCATTTCAACAACCTTTACCTTGTCTCCGAAAATGTTCTTCTTGCCGGCTGTAGCCCAGTCGTCAATGTGTTCCGCCATCGGAGATGATGGTGTAATCGGATAGATACCAGCTACTTCTGTAAACGCATATGCGCTGTAAGCGGTAGCAGTATTGCCATCCATAGCTTCGAAAACCTTTTTGTTTTCTGTACTCATATATCCTCCTAAACTCTAAGTCATTATACTCCATGCTTTTTTGCATTTCCACTTTCCAAAAATCTATATTTGGTAATATTTTTGCAAAAAATACGAGTTCAAGGAGAAAATGAAAGCGCTTGTCTGCTTACATGTAAATGCATTCAATTTTCATTTGCTATATTGCCATTGAATAACTGCATAAGACAGGCATTTCTCATGCTTTTCTGCCAATTCTGGTATTATTTCGCCAGTATCGGCAAAGCCTTCAAAAAAGCGGCATTTCTGCCGCTTATTTCTTGGACTTGGATTTTCCGGAAGGACCAGCCGCTGCATTCATTGCCCGCATGACCTGATTGATCTGCGCTTCGGTTGGCTTTCTTCCCATCTGCATGTACATTGCCCGGATCATCTTTTCATTGATCGGAGGATTGTCACGCAGCTGTTTTTCAAACGATCTCTTCGTGAAGTAAAAAGAAATCGCTGCACCGACGATACCGCCGGCCAGAAACCACAACAAACTTGACCAGAATACTGACATATTTGACACCACCTTACTTTTGCAATCAATATACCTGCTCATTTTACCTGCTGTACGTCTTCTTTGCAAGCTGTCTCAGCGTGCAGACAGATACAGCAGCCCGCCGTCAAACATATAGTTCAGACTCCCGTCTGCTTCGATCAATCTGGGCAGATACTGGGCCGGAATATACGTGGACAGCTGCTGTTTCAAAGCAGACAGATCACTGATCATGCCGGCGGCGATCACCACTGCCTCCGGATCCACGCAGGCAATGACATTCACCAGCATTTCAGACGCAATTTCCAGATTGCCGCTCACGGTTTTTGCCAGGCTCTCCATCTGGCTGCCGCAAAGTACAGTCTTGATGACAAACTGCATTTCACCTGCGATGCTGTGCGTCCCAGCCATCAGATGATCATGGACAATCATGCCGACCCCGGCTGATCTTCCTGCCATCGGCTGGAAATAGAAACAGAAATCATGCAGGGACGGATGGCGGTAATGATAGCCAAGAGCCATGGCATTGGCATCATTGAGAAACAGCACTTCGCACTGATAGCGTGATGAAAACCGGCAGCTGACTTCTTCGTTGTAGATACCAGGCTGCCGGAATGTCAGACGGCCATGATCAATGATGCCGGGCGTTACAACCATGACACGGGCAATATCCGGATGTCTTGTCGTGACAAAATCCAGCATATCCTCAAGATCACGCAGACGGTACAGATCTTTGCGGGTCTGTCCGAAATCAGCCAGCCTGCCTTGCTCATACAGCCGCCAGGCAATTCTTACGGCATGGGATTCAATCAGGACGCAGACACACAGTGCATGATTCAACCCATGCCACTCGTCATTTCCCTGCAGAGCACCCGCATCGGAATGAATGGAAGGCAGTGATGCCTCAATCAGCCGGAACATGCCATTGACATCATATGCTGCAAAAACAGATACCGGAATCGCTGCCACCGGCTTGTCGCCAAAGGCTTCCTGCACCTGCTGCAGACGCCATGAAATCTGCGGTGCCAGCAGAATCACATCTGCGCCTGTCCCCTTTTGAAACAGATGGTCATAGGATACTGCTTCAAATGCATATGGCAGTTCCATCATCCTGGCAGCATCTTTCATTCTGGCTGTGAAGTATGATGTCGTGATGCCGCTGGTACAGCACAGCAGCACATGAATCACCCTTGTTTCAGACTGCTTTTTCAAAGACGCCGTCATCTCATGAAACAGGTCAATCGCATGGGACAGATCGTTGAGTTCAAAATGCAGATAAAACGGCGTGCGTCCTGTCTTTGTGCTGACAATGCGCAGTTCACAGATCTCTGTGCCATTGATTGTATGCATGGTCACAGAGGCACTGGCTTCCTGCGTTTCAAAGAAGATATGGCGGCCTTCTTCATCACTGGCTTCACGGATCGTGTAGGACGGATCCTCCTGTTTCAGCAGATAGCTGCGGAATTGTTCCCCAATTGTTTTTTCCATACCTAAAGTATATAAAAAGCTGTCCCAAACGGGACAGCAAATTTACGATACGGGCTGAAGGGGTGATATGTTCCCTCTTATGTAGAGGTGGGTGTCCTTGGTCATCCATCAGGATCCCCGAACGCATCGGGTATTCAACACAGAACTCTCCAGTCAGAACTCCCTGATATCAAAATGTAGGAAAAATACGAATTCCTCCAGCCAACTTCATTATAGCAGTGTCTTTTTGCAAATGCAGTCTTGACACTCTGAATCTTTAGCCCTCTTTGATTTTGTCAGAGACTTCAATGCCGAGTACTTCCAGCTGGGCCGGATCAACCTGGTTCGGTGATTCACTCATCAGATCCATGGAACTGTTGGTTGTCGGGAATGCGACAACATCACGGATATTGTCAGTGCCTGCCAGTACCATCGTCAGTCTTTCCAGACCAATACCGACACCCCCGTGCGGCGGCGTACCATACTTGAAGGCATCCAGGAAGAAGCCAAACTTCTTTCTTGCCTCTTCCATGCTCAATCCGATCGCTTCAAAGACCTTTTCCTGCAGATCCTGATCGTGGATACGGATCGATCCGGACAGCAGCTCATAGCCATTCAGGACAAGATCATACGCACGGCTGGAAACATGTGCTGGATCAGAGAACAGTTTGTCAACATCCTCTTCCTTCGGGGCTGTGAAAGGATGGTGAGCTGCGACCCAGCGATGCTCTTCTTCACTGTATTCAAACATCGGGAAGTCTGTTACCCACAGGAAACGGTATACCGGTTCTGCTGGAATCAGGCCAAGCTCGTGCGCAAGACGCACACGCAGTGCACCTAATGATGTCTCAGCTGTCAGCGGCTTATCCGCGACAATCAGGACAAGGTCATCTTCCTTAAGATCAAACTTCTTGATTAAAGCCTGCTTTTCCTCGTCAGACAGCGGCTTGACGATCGATCCGCTCAGGCCATCCCTGCCCATCTTGAGATAGGCAAGTGCCTTGGCACCAAAGCCGTGGCGGACAAATTCCTGCAGCTGATCGAGATGCTTGCGGCTGTACTGATCCGCCGCATGTTCAAACTTGATGCCATCAATCTCACCGCCGTCTTTCAGCACATTGGCAAAGACGCCAAAGGATGTATTGGCAAACAGGTCATTGAGGCAGACAATTTCATTGCCAAAGCGCAGATCCGGTTTATCAGAACCAAAGCGGCGCATGCACGCCTGCCACGGGATCCGGATGAAATGATCCTCAAGATCCACATTCTTAACACCCTTGAAGATTCTCTGCATGAGTTCCTCAACCGTCTTGAAGATTGTCTCTTCATCACCGAAGGACATCTCAATATCGATCTGGGTGAATTCCGGCTGACGGTCAGCACGCAGATCCTCATCACGGAAACATCTGGCAATCTGGAAATACTTCTCCATACCGGCAATCATCAGCAGCTGCTTGAAAATCTGCGGAGACTGCGGCAGAGCCCAGAAGTTTCCCTTGTAGATTCTGGACGGCACCAGATAGTCACGGGCACCCTCTGGTGTAGAACGGGCCAGAATTGGTGTTTCCACTTCCACGAAGCCGTTTTCATCCAGATAGTTGCGGGCAATCATGCAGATCTTGTGCCTCAGCATCAGATTCTTCTGCAGAACCGGACGGCGCAGATCCAGATAGCGGTACTTCAGGCGGGTATCCTCATTGGTGCGGGTATCATCACTGATATCAATCGGCAGTGTCTCAGCACTATTGACGATATTGACATCACTGGCAGCCACTTCCACCTCACCAGTTGCCATCTTCGGATTGGCTTCCTGGCGCATCTGTACTTTACCAGTCACCTGCAGAATGTACTCATTACGTACGTCCTTGATCTTTTCACTGATCTTTTCATCAAAGACAATCTGGGCCAGACCGCTGCGGTCACGCAGATCAATAAACACCAGTGAGCCAAAATTGCGGCGTTTGTTGACCCAGCCGATCAGGGTCACTTCACTGCCGGCATTTTCTGCCCGCAGGGTTCCACATCCACATGTTCTCTTCATTCTTACCTTTCGCTTCCTTCCATGTCACGCAGTCTGCTGACAAGTTCTTCCCTCTTCACAGAAATCTGGTCTTTCTCACCACTGCGTTTCAGATTTACCGTACCCTGGCGTACTTCATCCTCGCCAAGGATCACAACATACTTTGCCTGGGCACGGTCAGCACTCTTGAACTGTGCCTTGAGGCTGCGGCCATACAGGCTGCCATCCGCACTGAAACCACTGTGGCGCAGATCGCTCAATACCTGCAGCACCTGATCCTGCACATCGCCCAGACCAAGGACATACACATCACAGCCACGCTCTTTTCCAAAGTCATGGCCTTCTTCCTCAGCCAGAGAGATCAGCCGTTCCAGACCGATCGCAAAGCCGATGCCGCTCATCTGCGGGCCGCCATAGTACTCGACAAAGTGATCATACCGGCCGCCGCCGAAGATGGTTGCCTGGGCACCGGAATCCGGTCTTGTAGACATGACTTCAAAGACGGTATGTGTATAGTAATCCAGGCCTCTGACCAGGCGCTCATCGATCTCATATGGAATGCCAAGGCAGTCCAGTGCCTTCAATACACGCTGGAAATACGCCTTGCTTTCTTCATTAAGGTAGTCAGAAAGCTTTGGTGCATCCTTCATGAATGGTGCATCATGATCCACTTTGCAGTCCAGAATCCGCAGCGGATTCTGTTCCAGACGGCGGTGGCAGTCAGAGCACAGCTCATCCAGATGCGGTGTGAAGTATTCCTTCAGTGCCTTGCGGTATGCAGCCCGGCTTTCATCATCGCCAAGTGTGTTGATGCATACTTTGACAGAGCTGATATCCATGGCTTTAACGATGTCATACCCAAGGGCAATCGTCTCAGCATCAATCTCCGGCGATTTCACACCAATGTTTTCAACGCCGAACTGGTGGAACTGTCTCTGTCTGTTTTTCTGGGGACGTTCATGCCGGAACATCGCGCCCATGTAATAGAACTTGGCCGGCAGTTCCATGGAGCCATACAGCTTGTGCTGGTCAAAGGCACGGATCACACCGGCTGTGCCTTCCGGACGCAGTGTGTAGGAATCACCGCCGACCGAAAAGGTATACATCTCTTTGTTGACCATGTCAGAGCTGTCATTCTCTCTGGAAAACACCGATGTGCTCTCAAAGAATGGCGTCCGGATCTCCCGGTATCTGTACAATTCTGTCTTTTCGCGGATTACACGTTCCACATCATGCCATTTGCCGATCTCATCCGGCAGAATGTCATATGTGCCGCGGGGTGTCTGATATTTCATTTCTCTCCTCCTGATACATAAAAAGCGTCCTGTTCCAAGGACGCTTGATGCGCGGTACCACCTCAGTTCAGGACAAATGCTGTCCTGCGCTCTTGCCTTAACGCGGCATACGTTCCTCCCTACTTGATTCAGAAGGAATTCTCCAGAGTGTCTTTTCTGTTTTCCTGCAGAGGCGTTTTCACCATGCCGCCCTCTCTGGTCTGCCAAACAACAGATTCTTTCTCTTTCAGCGAATTTACGGGGTCATTATAGCAGAAATCACTTCAGTGTGTATGTCTTTCCACCGAAATCACGGATTCAACTTTACGCAGATTGGCAATGACCAGATTGAGCTGATCCAGATCATGGACCTGGATCTGCAGCTTGACGGTAGAAATCAGCGTTTCCCGGTTGACCACCGCATTAATCGAGTTCATGGGCGTCTTGCAGGAAGATACAGCCGTGACAATATCTGTCAAAAGGAAGGAGCGGTCATAGGCCTGAATGAGCAGATCTGAGATATAGGTGCGCTCGGGATCTTTTGCGGCCCACTGGACATCGATCTTGCGTTCCTTCAGATTGGCAATGTTGGGACAGTCAGCCCGATGTACTTTGACACCGGCACCTTTGGTGATATAGCCGATGATCGGATCGCCATAGACCGGCTGACAGCATCCAGCCAGTGACATCTTCATCGACTCAATGCCTGGAATCAAGACACCGGTGCGGCTGGAAGTCTTCTCCCTGGAAGGTTCCCGGTTCATCATGTGGGAGATGGCTTCATCCGTCATCATCGGCCGTTTCTGGTTGGTCAGCTTCTGACAGACATCGGTCACATTGATGGAGTGAACGGCAATGCCATACATCAGGTCCGCATAGTTGGAGACATTGAAGCTCTTGACGATAGCCTCAATCTTCTTGCGGTCCATGTATTCCTTTGTATCAAAACCGCGTTTGCGCAGTTCTTCAGACAGGAGTTTCTCACCATCCGGCACCTTCTCCTGCTTGCGCTCAGTCTCCTTACGGGTCAGATAGGCACGAATCTTGTTTTTCGCCTGATTGGTTTTGACAAACTTCAGCCAGTCCTCACTTGGACCAGTTCCCTTGAGCGTTTTGATCTGGACAACATCACCGGTATGCAGCGGCGTATTCAGCGGCACCATGACATCATTGACGATGGCACCAACGGCTGTATGGCCGACATCTGTGTGAATGCGGTAAGCAAAATCAATCGGGGTTGCCCCATTGGGCAGATCGATGACCCTGCCCTTTGGCGTCATGACATAAACACTGGCTTCAAAGACATCATGCTGAAGAGTTGCCATGTACTCTGAGGCATCCGCATTGCTTTCCTCTTCGGAATATGTCGCAAAGTTCTTGAACCAGGAGAGCTTTTCCTCAATCTCCTTCTGTTCCTTCTTGGCATCGTACTTGGTGCCTTCCTTATAGCGCCAGTGTGCCGCAACACCACGCTCTGCCACTTCATCCATCTCTTCCGTGCGGATCTGCACTTCAAAGATCTTGCCATCATCGCCAATGATGGTTGTGTGCAGAGACTGGTACATGTTGGTCTTCGGAACCGCAATATAATCTTTCAGACGGCCGGGAATCGGCTTGTATTTTGCATGGATGTAGCCAAGAATCTCATAGCAGTTGAGCTCGGTCTTGGTCACGATACGGATTGCCAGCAGATCTAAAATCTCATCGAAGCGCTTGTGCTTCTTAATCATCTTGTTATAGATGGAGTACAGGTGTTTCGAACGGCCGAAAATACGGAATTCCAGGTTCTTTTCCTTCAGCATGGCCGAGATTTCCTCAATCATATGATGGACAGCCTGATCACGCTCTGCCTTCTTCACCTCAACGAGCTTTGCAATTCGGTAGTACTCTTCCCGGTTCAGATAATAGAAAGAAAGATCTTCCAGTTCATTCTTGATGGCACTGATGCCAAGACGGTGGGCAATTGGGGCATAGACATCCAGCGTTTCAGCCGCAATCCGCTTCTGGGCTGCCTCCGGCTGATACTGCAGAGTACGCATATTATGAAGGCGGTCAGCCAGCTTGATAATAATTACCCGGATGTCCTTTGCCATCGCAATAAAGATCTTGCGGTGATTGCTTGCCTGATATTCCGGATCATCCTTTCCCTTGTATTTCAGGGTGCCAACCTTGGTAACAGCTTCCACAAGGTCGGCAATTTCTTCATCAAATTCCTTTGCAAGTTCTTCCTTTGTGACACCGGTATCCTCGATCGTATCGTGCAGAAAGCCGGCAGCGATGGTCTGAGGACCAGCATGCAGTGTCGTCAGAATATAGGCAACGTTAATCAGATGGATAATATACGGCTCGCCGGATTTGCGGAACTGTCCGGCATGATGTTCCGTGGCATAGTTTGCTGCATGCGCAATCAAAGCAAGATCCTGCGGATTGGTAATGTAGGTCTTTGCATTGTTCATGACATCCTCAACACCAACATTCTGATGTTCAGCCATATCGTCCACCTCCCCTTTTTGCAAAAAATCGAAGAGAAGCTCTTCGATTCGTATGATTATTGATCGCTGAGATCCATCAGTCTGAAGACATCGTACTTTTTCAGAGCTTCGTCCTGCTTGATGCCAGTCAGATTGATGACAAAGGCAACTCCGGCAACCACACCGCCAAGCTGCTCGATCATGCGGGCTGTAGCGACGGCTGTACCGCCGGTAGCCAGCAGATCATCCACGATCAGAACTCTCTGCCCCTTCTTGATGGAATCCTTGTGCATGAACAGCTCATTGGATCCATATTCCAGATCATACTTGACAGAGACTGTTTCACGGGGCAGCTTGCCCGGCTTGCGTACCGGTACAAAGCCAATGCCCAGTGCATAGGCAACCGGTGCACCGAAGATGAAGCCTCTGCTCTCCGGCCCTACAACCACATCCGTATGAACAGAGCGGGCAAAGTCAGCCAGACGGTCAATTGCTTCATGGAATGCCTGACCATCCTGTACAAGCGGCGTCACATCACGGAACAGAATTCCCTTGGTTGGGAAATCACGGATGGAAGCGATATAATCTTCCAGATTAAGTGCCATATTTACTTTCCTCCGAATTGAAAAAACACAGATTTATTATACACGATAAAGTTCATTTTGATGCAATCTGCAGACATAGCACCTCATCTTAGAAATTCACCACAAAAAAAGATCAGACAAGAAAAATCCGATCTCTTAAGGAACATATTGGTATCCCGCCAATAATATTGTGCAAACAAGCAAAACAGCAAATGCTTCGAACTACTGAAACCGTCAGAATTTCAAACTTCCTTCGTAAGAATCATGAATATGATTGCAAGGAATATCGAAGCATTTACAATAACAAACAGGATAAAAACAGTCTTTGATTTTAATTTATATCCTGAATAGAGAATAACACTCATGAAAAAGTCCAGAATAAGTGCTGCTGTAAATAATATAAGCTTCATTGTTTATTATGCCATTGACACCCCAAACTTTCCTTCGCTGATCATTTTTTTAACAGTCTGGATGATTTGGGAAAAGGTAAGATGGCTGCCATATGTACTGATCCAGCGTGCTATTTGTGGATATATCGTGGGGTAATATGTCATAAAGAAAATCAAGGCTGCTGTAACCGCACCAGTAACGAATCCATCATTTTCTGTTTCTGTCATTGCACTATCCTGCTGCGGATTTTCTTTTGCCTGAATCTTTGTGGTGCTGATCGATACCAGCATCGTCAATGCAAGAAAGCAAGTAATAATTTTTTTCATCTTCATCTCCTTTTTTTCTTGTGTTTTTCATGTATATTCGGAACGTTTCCTGCTTTGGGAACGGTTTCTGATATCGAGCTTTTTCTTCAATAATCCTCTTCCTCTGGATAAACGACTTTTCACAGCGCTTTCTGACAAATGCAGAGCATTCGCAATTTCCGCGACACTGAAATCCTCATAATAATACAGAGAAATGGCAATACGATATCGGGAAGGCAGCGTCAGGACCTCTTCGGCCAGATTGCATTCCTCTTTGCTTGAAAATTCAAAATACTGCATGTAATCTTCCAGAGACACACGATTCCGGTGCCAGAATGTTTTCACCATGTCTTTTGCCTGATTCATCACGGTTCTTAACAGCCATGCTTTCAAATGTCTCTCATTTTGAAAATCCGTCTGATCTTCCAGGTACTTGATATACGTATTCTGTACTGCATCCTCAGCATCACTGATATGGTGTGTGATACCAAAAGCGGCACGGAATAGATCTTTATGGTATTTCGAAGCCAGCATTTCCAATTTTTCTCTCATTGTTTTACCCGAAGAATTCTTCAATAATAATACGATACAGGAGCACGGATCGTCGCGGGAATTGATCCAAAAAAGAAAAAAGATAAGGCATTGAAGAAAACCTTACCTTGATCATAAAACTTGTTGCAAAGCCAAGACGCAAACACAATAACTGCTTTCGGCGCTGCAGGGACGATTACTTAATCTCCTGCAGCATCATCTGCGCACTGATGTGAGAGCGGAATTCATTGAGTCCGATTGTGCCGATCAGCAGCTGCGGTGCATCCGGATACTCTTTATTCATATCAAATGAGATGGCATCATAACCTTCCATCTGATTGGCAAGATGGTAGCGGACAACCTTGGGTCTGTGCATGACATTGACAACCTGCGGGTTTCGGATGGCAAACAGTGGATCCTTGAGCTGCTTTGGCCATGGGAACAGCCGTTCCTGGTCCTGAATGGCAGAAATCTCGATATCCTGACTGTTGACAATGATGGCATCCTGGATTGGCTCATGATAGACAAAGTGAGAGGCTGCCATATGATCTTTCAGCTGATGGCAGAAGGCATCATAGTCTTCCTTTGCAATGGAAAGACCGGCTGCCATCGGATGGCCGCCAAAAGCTTTCAGGCAGTCAAACTGAGAAAAGAAATCGTAGATATTGAAGCCTTCCACGCTGCGGGCACTGCCCGTGATCAGATCGTTATGGTCTGCCATGACCAGGGCCGGCTTATGGTATTCATGAGCCAGCCTTCCTGCAACAAGGCCGCTGATTCCTGTTTCAAAGGTGGGATCATAGACCAGCAGGAAATCATCATCCTGCAGGATCGTCTTTGCCTTTGTCAGCATTCTAGCCGAGATGTTCTGTCTGGCCCGGTTGACATCATTGAGCTGTCTGGCATAGTCCGCAATCACTGCCCTGTTTTCACTGAGCAGAAACGGCACTACCGTATTGACATTGGAATCATCATTCATACGGCCGACGGCATTGAGCTTAGGTACAATCTGAAACGCAATGGCGGTTTCATCCACCCTGCCCCTGCCATTGAACAAAGCACAGACAGAGGCTGGAATGCCTTGGGACAGATTGTGAATTCCACGCTTGACGATGCGTCTTGTCTCATGCCATAAGGGCATCACGTCACCAATCGCAGCGACACAGGCAATGCTTGTCAGTCTTTCATCATTGCCAATCAAATTGCGGGAAATTTCCAGGGCTACGCCTGCTCCGGACAGCGTCCTGTACTGCTCTTCCATCAGGGTTGGATGGACAAGGATATCCGCCCCAACCTCTTCAGCAATCGTATGATGATCGGTGATAATGATCTCCATGCCAAGATCATGGGCTGCCTGGATGGCTTCATGTGCCTTGACACCATTATCAACTGTGATAATCAGGGAATAGCCCTTTTGCTTAGCAAGCTGCACGGTATGGGCAGACAGGCCATAGCCTTCCTTGAGACGGTCTGGGATGTAGTAGCCGTTGGTGATGCCAAGAAGATCCAGTGTCTTTTTCATGATCGTGGTGGCACAGATGCCGTCGGCATCATAATCACCACCGACAAATACCTTTTCATTCTGGTCTTTTGCTTTCAGCAGGCGGTCACATGCGGCTTTGACACATTCTGCCTTTGATGTTGTAAGTGCATCATCTCCAAGCAGATCCTTCATCTGGGCATCATCCAGCTGGCTGTGGGCACAAAGCTTTGCCGCAAGCGGGCCTAAGCCATAGGCACTGGCATAGGCTGAGCCATCTACTGCAACAAGCCGGCAGTTCATTCTCTGCCCGACGCCAGTTTTGCAAAGACGTCTCCCCTTTCTTCAAAATTGCGGAAATGATCATAGGACGAAGCTGCCGGAGAAAGCAGGCAGATATGATGCGGCCGGGTCAGCTTCTTTGCCAGGGCAACTGCCTGTGCCAGATCTTCGGTATCATACAGTCCCTCACGGTTCAGTCCTTTTTCTTTCATTTCCTTATGAACACGTTTACCGGTTGCGTACATGAAAATCACTTTGACATCAGTGCGCTCATGGAGGTAGTCTTCCAGCTCATCATATTCAATGCCGCGGTCATTTCCGCCGATTAATACCGTATCCACATTCTGCAGTGCCTTCAATGCCTGAATAGCCGCAGGTCCGATCGTGCTGATCGAGTCGTTGACATAGCGGATGCCATCAAACTCGCCCAGATCTTCCAGGCGGTGATGCAGCGGCTGAAACTTTGCCATGGCATCCTGCACCATTTCATCTGTAACGCCATACTGTCTTGCCAGATACCATGCCACAGCAAGATTGCGGTAATTGTGTTCTCCGATCAGGGCACATTTTTCAATTGTCAGTGTATGGCCGGGGATGATCAGTGTATGTCCCTTTGCATTGATATCTTTGCCAATCAGTACCGATGTATTGATGCTTTCTTTGATAAAAGCAGTCAGATTCTCATCCATGACGATGATATCGCCTGGTTTCTGATGGCGGAAAATATTGGCTTTGGCAGCACCATAGGCTTCAAAAGTGCCATAGTGATCCAGATGCTCTTCATACAGGTTGAGGAAAGCAGCCATATGCGGTGACTGGCGGCAGTATTCCAGCTGATGACAGCTGAGCTCATAGGCAGCCAGTTCTCCCTGTTCCATGTGGTCAATGGCAGAAAAAGCCGGAATGCCGATATTGCCGACCAGGTTGACTGCCCTCTTCTCTTTGAGTAAGGCATACAGCAGTGATGTTGTTGTACTTTTGCCTTTGGTGCCGGTAATGCCGATCACCTGACTGCGGTAATGCTTTAAAAACAGTTCTGTCTGGCCGGTGAAGTTGTCAGAAGGAATCGATTTGGGGGCAACGATTCCGGGTGACTTCATGACAAGATCAAACTTTGTAAAGTCTGTCTCATCATCATAGACGGCTTTGACATGCGGGTTTTCTGCCATGATCTTTTTCAGATCTGCTTTTCTGCTTTCGGCAATGACAATATCCTGATCCGGCAGTAAACGACGGATGAAAGCAAGCGTAGAGCGGCCTTCCATGCCAAAACCCCAGATCACGATCTTCTTATTTTCAAATTCAGTCTTCCAGTTTTCCAGACTCATCTGACATCTCCTTCAGTTTTGTTTTCACAATTGCGGCAAAATGCTCTGGCAGTAAATTCTGCTCGTTATAGCTGTGCCAGTCAACACTTCTGCTCTGATAGAAATGATAGTACGGTGTCTTTGTATAGAAGTCATATAATGCCGGCAGCTGTTTTCCGTTTCTGCTGTATCTGCGGATGCCCATGGCAACGGCAATGTTTACCTCATCACGGGTACCAACACACTCAAACGGCTTATTATCCTGCATGCCGGTCAACTCCTCAAACAGTTCCTTCATTTCCGGATCTGCCAGCATATTTCTGCCAAAGATGGAAACAACTTCTTCCTCATCCAGGAAGGCAGTCATCATGATGCATACAAACAGACACTTGGCACAGTGCCCGCACCACTTTTCTTCTTTCTGGCCGACATTACAGGAACGAAAAACGGAATGATATGGCTTCAATGTTGCAAAGATGCCGGCAATCTGCAGTTCTGACAGCGGTCTTAACATGGAGAAGTAATGGATATCTGCCGGCAGATACTTCTTTACATAGGCATTAAAATCCTGCTCGAATTCAAATGTCTTGGAATACTGGTGGTTGACTTTGGAACCTTTAACGGTGCTCTCATTGGCACTGCTCTCATTGGAAAGCACAATGTATTTCTTGTGCCAGACAGCCGCAGTCAGGTACCCGGCGAAAGCCGCCATGGCAGAGAACGGTGTATGGCCGTTGAGATAGCCCTGCTTGTTTAAAGCAAGCATCGCTGGATCCAGGGTTCTTGTCGGATTGATCAATCTTTCACCGGTATAGCCTGCTGCCTGAGCAGAGTGGATGGCACTCATGACTCTATTGATGACAAAGGCATGGTTGTGCGCTTTCTCTTCTTTTAACAGATCCATCGTTACAAAGGAATCCTTGCCGCCGCCGACAGCAATCAGATTGCCAGTGGTCTGTTTTTGCGCAGTGATGGCAGGCAGCACTTCCTTACCGCCGGCAAGATCCATGAAATCATCTTCATTTGTCTGAATGCCGTTTTTATAGAAGAACTCACCAAGGCCATTGAAGTACAGTTTCTTCCACCATCTGACCTGATCTTCGTCTAGGGCACAGCACACATGCACATGCGGCGGGCAGGAGATTTTCCAATAGCTGATCAATTCCACCATGCCGAGTGAAAATGCACAGCCGCGGATGAGGGGATCATGAGCAATCGATTCCGCATCCGGTTTTGCAAGTGTAAAGGTTGGATGGAAATGGGATAGATTGTTGATCTCAAAATCGTATGTCACCCTCAGTTGCTTTTCATCTTCTTCGATGGAAAAGCTGTGATAGTAAAAGTCTGTATATTTCTGTCTCAGTTCTTCGTATTGCATGAAGTATGTCCTTTCCGTTTTGTGAGAAAAAGCGGCTCTGCTGAGCCGCTTTTATTTTATGCGTTTATGCCTTTGAATGTATACTCATCCAGCTCTTCTTTGTATTCCTTCTTCTTTTTTGCCTTCTTATGACGGCCTCCGAACTTAATATAGAAGTGCTTCCAGACCGCAGGTGCAATGAAGATTGAAGAGAATGTACCGGCAATCAGACCAACCAGCATGGCAAACATGAAGGTGAAGATGGACTTTGCACCAAAGCCGATGATCACGACAACCGGAATGATGGTTGTAATGGAACCATACAGAGACATCTTGATTGTTTCGCTTTCAGACTCATTGACAATCTTTGTCAGCGTATCCTGATCCGGCTTTGTCTTGAGATCACGCACATGTTCACGGATCCGGTCGAAGACGATGATGGAGTTATTGATGGAATAACCGATGATGGTCAGCAGCACAGAAATGACTTCTGTATTGACTTCCATGCGGAAGACGGCAAATACTGCCAGCACCATGCATACATCGTGCATCAGGGCAATGATACAGCCCAGCGCGTATTCCCATTCATAGCGGATGGTGATGTATGCCATCATGGCAATCCATGCGACCACAGTCAGAATAACAGCATTGCGTACAAGTTCTCTGCCGACGACCGGCGTGACGACATTGTCGCCCGGTTCCTGGCCGAATTCATCTGCCAGATTCTCTTTCAGGGTGATCAGTTCATCAGAAGCAATGGACTGCTTGGTTGTGGCATAGACGGTTGTATCACCTGCTGCCTGATAGCTGAAGTCCGTATAGCCAAGCTTTTCCATAGCACTGGAAACTTCATCGACAGTGATCGGATTGTCACTCGTAACGGTCAGCTTTGTTCCGGAAGAGAAGTCAATACCGAGGTTCATGAAGCCATCACCTTTTGCCGTATGGCCAATGCCGAAGCACAGACCGATCAGCAGCAGCACAATCGCTGTGCGGATGATATACTTGCCTTTGCCGACATAATCGAATTTCTTAACACCTGTATAGAACTGTTTTTCACCCTTGGAGACATCGGGGATCTGGTTCTTTTTGACATGGAACCATTCCGGATGGCCATCTGCGATACCGCTCTTTGATACGGAATCCAGCAGCCACTTGGAGAAGCCGACGTTTATCGCCAGGGTCATGATGACGGTAATAATCAGCATTGTTGCAAATCCCTTAACGGCACCATTGCCCCAGATATACATGATCAATGCAGAGATCAGCGTTGTGAACTGAGAGTCAAAGATGGCACTGAAGGAAAGCTGCTGGCCTCTGGCAATCGAGTTGCGGATACTGTGTCCTTTATACAGTTCCTGACGAATGCGTTCATAGTTGATGATATTGACATCGACGGTCATACCAACACCAAGCACCAGTGCACCGATGCCGGAAAGTGTGAAGGTTGCCCCCATCAGCGCATAAATACCGAATACTGCCCAGATATAGAGCACCAGCATGATGCTGGAAAGAATACCAGGCAGACGGTAAGCGATGATCATGAACAGCATGACCAGGGCAATGCCAACGGCTCCGGCAATAGCTGTGACATGCAGAGCATCTTCTCCGTATTGTGCAGAGACAACATTGGAAGATATTTCTGTCAGCTTGACTGGCAGAGAACCGGAGTTGATCAGGTTGGCCAGTGTCTTAGCCTGTGTTTCAGTGAAATTGCCGGAAATGATGCAGTCACCGCTGATGGATGAAGAAACAGTGGCAGCACTGATATACTTCGGCTCTTCCCCTTTGGCTTCCTTGGCAGCTTCGGTCTTGTAGGAATCACCATCTTCATAATCCAGCCAGATGACCAGAATATTTTCACCGCTGCTCTTGGCTGCAATCGTGCTTGTAATCTCAGCAAACTTACTTGTGTCCGCAATCTTGAGGGATACAACCGGCTTGCCATCCTGATAGCCAAGCGATGCACCGCCCTGGGTCAGAATGCTGGCATCTGCCAGTTCATTGTCATCCACATCGCGGAATGTCAGATTGGCAGTTGTACCCAGCATCTCACGGGCACTTTCCTGATCCGTTACGCCTGCCAGCTGTACACGGATGCGGTCATTGCCTTCAACCGTAATGGAAGGTTCTGATACGCCAAGTACATTGACACGCTTGGAGATGCTGTTGACAACCGCATTCATATCAACCGTATCGCCATCATTCAGAGGGTCGACCTGATACAGGATTTCAAAACCTCCTTTCAGATCAAGGCCAAGATTCAGATGACTCTTGATCAGACTGAAGGTAGAGGCAACCAGCACCCCCAGAAGAACAATCACCACGACGATGGCCGCCAGTGGCCCTTTTCTTACCTTTTTAGTCTTTTCCATTGGTTTATTTCAATCCTCCTATCAAATCTGCAAAGTCAGCAAGATTTCCGCTTGCCCCCTGCGTTACAGCCTGCTTAGACATAAAACGAACCAGATCATTGGCTGTTACATGAAGTACATCGTCAGCCGCTTCATGCAGTGTATGCGGACAGTCTCTCTTCCAGAGAAAATCATTGAGGTAGTCCTCAAGGTCTGTATAAGTAAGGCTGGAAAGACTGGTCCGCTGCAGCTGCTGAATATGCACAACCATCAGCATCTGCACCGATGTATTATGCACATCAAAAGTCTCCTGATGCATGAACTTTCCTCCCGACGATTACAGTATTATACCAAAACATGGCAAACAGATGAAACCAGAATCGTATACAGGTACAAAAAAAGAAAAAACAGGTCTGTCAGCCAGGCCTGTTCAGCAATCATATTTCTCAATTATCTTTCTTTCTCGGCAACCAGCATCAGCCATGGATCTGCTTCATGACGGTATGCCTTGACTCTGGAAAAGCCGGCATCATACAACAGGGGACGCAGGCTGCTCTCATCAAATCCAGGTCCTTTGTCATCCGCATTGATGATGGCAAAACAGCCGCCCGTAACAAGTTCTGCATAGATATCCAGGACACTGTCATTCAGGTTTTTCCAGGAAGAGATGGAATCAAAGGCAACGATCAGATCAAATGTATCATCCGGGAATGGCAGATGGCATGCCTCGCCTTCCATGACAATACACCTGCCCTGCTTGATGGCATCCGCATTGCTGCGGGCAGCCATGGTAACAGTCTGCGATGTGTGATCAATGGCAATGGCACGGCTTGCAGGCCATTCTTTCATCATCGCCTGCAGCGAAGCACCGGCACCCAGTCCGATTTCCAGCAGATTTTTCGGCTCTCTTCTGGAAAGCAGTGACAGGCTCCATTTCCGCAATTGTTTCTGTGAGGCATCCTGCAGATACAAAGATATTGTGCCTGGCCTGCCATCACGTTTCTCCGTCAGCTTTTTTACTTTTCCAAACAACATGGAACTTCTCCTTCCAATGCACGAGAAAAGTGTAGCGATTCAAACTGTGCAATGCAAGAACATCCCATGGATTCTGTTATATCAATGCAGGGCAATGAACAATCCAAGTGCTGCAAAGCAGGCTTCAATGAGCCAGAACATATGGACAACTGAATTTTCAGGCATGCCCTTGATCCGGAAGGCAAAATGGATCGGTGTATAGACGAAGACTTTCTTGTGGCGTGTTTTGACTGATGTGATCTGAATGATGACACTGAGTGTATCCATGACAAAGATGCCGGCGATGACAATAAACGCCACTTCGATCTTCATGGTCATCGCCATAGCTGCCATGATGCCGCCCAAAGCCAGGGAGCCGGTATCTCCCATAAAGACTCTTGCAGGTTTTTTGTTGTAATACAGATACCCGCACAGGGCGCCAAGCAGTGAGCAGATCAAAACTGACAGGCCGATTCTGTGTTGAACAAGGGCAACCACCAGGAATGCGCATAATGCAATGATGGAGCAGCCTGCAGCGAGGCCATCCATGCCGTCGGTCAGGTTGACTGCATTTGAGCTGCCGGTAAACATCAGCAGAATCAGAATGAAATATCCCCAGCCCAGATACCATACATGATGTGTGAACGGCCAGATGATTTCCAGTCTTGCATGGGAGCGGTACAGCAGATAGAACGCAATAGCCAGCACCAGCTGCATCAGCAGCTTCTGCCACGGCTTCAAACCGTCGTTGTTCTTTTTCACAGCAATCAGGAAATCATCGATGAAGCCGATCAGTCCATAGCCGGCAAAGGCAAGAATGGCAATCCATGTGTCCATGTCTTTCAATGCCTGTCCTGAAGAAAGCAATGTCATGACAATCGGTACAACAATGAACAGAATGCCTCCCATGATTGGTGTGCCAGCCTTGGCCTGATCTTCCTTTGTGCTGTATTGGGATATACTCTGCCTGATACTTTGTTTCTTCATAAAATCGATAAACCATGGCATCAGGATCAGCACGGCAATCAGGCTGATCAAATAGCACAATATCAGTTTCATCATGATGAAATCTCCTTTTTCACAATGCTTTTGTTCTTTTTATTATATGGGCCGCCCTATCCGAAGACAACCTGGATTTCGGTCCCCTTACTGACGGTTGTACCAGCCGGCACCGACTGTGAGGTAACAACCCCATCACCACTCAGCTGGAAGCCAAAGCCGGTTACTGCCCACAAGGCAGCCACATCCTTTCTTGTCCATCCGGTCAGATCTGGCATGGTAAAGCTCTGCGTATCGGTCAGCAGGAATACCCGCTGGCCGGTATCAACACTGCTGGCGGCACTTGGATATTGGTCAATGACCGTATCGCCGCTGCCAAGCACAATGGTATCCACGCCAAGAGATGACAGTGCATTGTCTGCATAATCCAGAGAATGATTGATCAGCGATGGCATACTGCTGGTAACAATCTGATCACTGCTGGCCACAGCAGCAGATGTACTCTCCTGGGTGGTATCACTGCTGTCACTGTTATCTGACAGTCCATATACCTGGGCAACCTTGCGTTCCAGATTTGTCACAGCTTCGGTCTTGGTACCGATCGTCTGGAAATCCATCGCAAAGGCATAGTAGATGATGTACTTGGGATTGTCAGCCGGCAGGCCAAGCATGATGGAAGAAATCACATAGTCGGTATCGTAGGAATTGTTCTTTGCAACTTCGGTTGTACCGGTTTTGCCAATGACCTTGCATTCCGGGATCTGATAGTAATAACCCGTACCGCCTTCTTCGTTGACGACCTTATAGAGGATACTTCTGACTTTGGCAGCCGTATCGGCAGTAATCGGTGTGCCGGCCACGGTTGTTTCTCCTTGATACAGGACCTTGCTTGCATCATAGGGATCACGGATCGAGTCAATGAAGTATGGCTTCTTCATAGTGCCATCGGTCATAATCGCACTGTAGGCCTGTAACAGCTGCAGCATGGTCACGGTAGAACCCTGTCCGAATGACAGGTTGATCTTGTCCGCCGGCCACGTGAAGTTCAGAGTTCCGGAGACTTCCGGAATGCCATCTGTATTCACGTTATCAAAGAAACCGAAGTTCTTGAGGTACTGCAGATGTATTTCCGGTGTAATGTACTCATTCTGAATAGTTGCCGCAACTGTGTTCAATGAATATTTCAGGCCGTCATCCAGTGTTGGATTGGAGTAGCTTTCATCATGATAGTTCATGACGCAGCTATATCCTGCGGCTTTGGCACTGGCTTCATCATAGGTGCGCACCGGATCATTGTTCTCATTGGAGACATAGCAGTACTTATAACCCTCGGCAGTATTGTCACTGTTGTAGGTACCTTCATTAACGGCGGCTGCCCATGTGAATGTCTTTAAAGTAGAACCCGGTTCATAGGCAACCTGGGAACCGTAGTTCTGATATTCGGTGATATCCAGTGTATTGGGATCAAATTCCGGATACTGCCCCCACGCCACGATACGGCCGGTATCTGCTTCCATGACCGCACCCCAGATCTGATCCGGATTGAATTCACTCTTGGTGATCTGGAAGGATTGTTCCAAGGTCTGCTGGATATCTGCATCAAGTGTCAGCGTGACATTATCACCATTGGTTGCGGAAACAATGCTTTCTTTCATGCCCGGCAGAACATAGCCATACTGGTCAGTCTGATAGGTGCGGGATCCATCATGGCCGGCGAGGTAAGAATTGAGAATCTGCTCAAAACCCATCTTGCCGCTGTAGGTGCCGTCATCATCCTGAGTGACATAGCCGATGATATATGGTGCAAACGCCCCCATCGGATAAACACGCTGGATGGAGTCGGTAAATTCAATGCCGGGAAGATTCAATGCTTCAATAGCATCCTTTGTATCCTTGGACAGGTTTCTGCCATCATTGCCAAGTTCTGTCTGATAGACACCATCCTGGCTCAGATACCCCAGTACCTTGTCATAATCCATGCCAAGAATTTCAGAGAGCTGCTTTGCCGTGCCCTCTTTGTCTTTGACATAGGCGGGATGATCCTCGTCTGTGGATGGACGGGATGAGTCAAGAATACAGACGATGTTGTAGGTATGGTTGTCTTCTGCCAGCGTAACACCGTCCTTGTCATAGATATCGCCGCGGGTGGCCATTACGGTCTCTGTGACGACGTTGCTTGTATCAGAGTATACAGAAAGGTCGGTGCCGGAACGAAAATGGACTTTGCGCACAGATACCAAAAAAACATCGGAAACAAGCACTGCAAATGCTACCGATGTCACTGCGGCAATATGCCCGATCGTATTGGGGATTCTTCTGTTATGTCTGTTTCTTTTCCTTCTTGCCATGTACAACTAATCTCCAGACGCTGCCTGATCCGTGCTGGCAGAAATGGTAATGACACTGTTGGAATCGCTGGTCATGCCATCGCTGGACGCAATCTGATCGACCCGCTCTTTCTTTTCCAGTGTCTGGATATCTACTGCCACGGCATCATTCTGTGTCTGCAGAACAGCAGTTTCAGAATTCCGCTGCTGGATTCGCGTGCTCAGTTCGTTGTTATATGAACGCAGAAACAGAGAGGAACACAGATATGCAAGACCGGCCGCCACCAATAGTACCATTGAAAAGTTGAACAGGTTCAGCTTTCTTCTGCGTCTTGCGGTTTTTCTTGTCTTTCTGATCTTCTGCATCTCTCAAACACCTCGTATTCTTTCAATCACCCGCAGCTTTGCACTGTGGCTGCGATGATTTTCTGCTAGTTCCTGTTCATCTGCCATCACTGGTTTTTTGTTTACCAGAAGGAAGGAGGCCTGCTCCATTTGATCAGCCTTCAGTGGAATTTTCGGTGCCACAAATGGAGCAGAGGACAAATCTTTAAAGGTCGTTTTCACCAGCCGGTCTTCCAGGGAGTGGAAGGTAATGACAGCGCAGCGGCCATGCAGGTCCAGCAGACCGCATGCTTCGCGCAGGCCCCTTTCCAGGGAATCCAGTTCGTCATTGACTTCAATCCGCAGCGCCTGGAATGTCTGCTTGGCGGGATGGCCCTTCTTGTGCAGTTCTTTTTCAGGAAGTGCACTGCGGATGACATCCACCAGCTGGAAGGTTGTATCAATCGGGCCTTCCTGCCGGCGATGCTCAATCGCACGGGCAATCTGTACGGCATACCGATCCTCGCCATATTCACGCAGAATACGGACAAGATCCTGGTATGGATATGTGTTGACAACCTGCCATGCATCTTTGGACTGTTCCTGGTCCATCCGCATATCCAGCCTTGCATCATAGCGGTAGCTGAATCCACGCTTGGGATCATCGAACTGCGGTGAGCTGACACCAAGATCCATCATGACCCCGTCCACATGTTCAACGCCATATCTGGAAAGTTCTTCCTGCATATAGCGGAAATCATTGTGGATGAATGTCACTTTATCCAGAGAATCTTTCAGGTTTTCTCTGGATTCAGCAATGGCCTGCTCATCCTTGTCAAATGCATACAGGTGTCCGGTTGTCAGTTTTGAGATCAGAAGACCGGCATGGCCGCCCCTTCCCAATGTACCGTCAACATAGATGCCATCTGGTTTCACATTGAGAAGATCAACGGTCTCATGAAGAAGTACGGATACGTGTTTCATGCGTCTTTCTCCAGGAACTGGGTCAGTTCTTCGGCATCTTCCTCGAAGGAAGCGGATGCCTCAGCATTCTGCTTGTCCCAGTTTTCTTCAGACCAGATCTCAAAGTAGTCTGAAACGCCAACGATGACGCAGGCCTTTTCAATGCCTGCACCGTCGATCAGATACTGCGGCAGCTGCAGTCTTCCCTGACTGTCAAGACTGCCTTCAATCGCCTGGGAGGTAATACTCCGGATGTAGCGGCGGGCTTTCAGGTTTGTCCGGGGAAGCTTTGAAAGCTGGGCGATCTGATCGTCCCAGCTTTCCTGCGTATAAACCGCCAGACAGCCATCTAATCCCTTCGTAACATAAAAAGTGTCGCTTAGTGAATCCCTGAACTTTGCGGGAATAATCAATCTGTTTTTGGCATCGAGACAGTGCCTGTATTCACCGAGGAACGATGCCTTTCTCCCCACTTTCATCCACTTCGCTCCACTTTCTGACACCAGTATACCACTTTTACCCTTTGCAACAAGACAGACAGGGAAATTTCACACTGTTTTGACTGAAAATTGTCAATACATCTGCTCAGGAAAGAAAAAAAGCGCGCCCTGTACAGAGCGCAAAAAAAGGAAGATTGCTCTTCCTGTTTTCAGAATGATTTACTCAGCAGCAGAAGCTGTCTCTTCATCCTTGCCAACCTTGCCGCAGGACGGGCAGGCATGATGAGGACGCTTCATGGCACCGCATACCGGGCACTTTACCAGTGTCGGTCTGTTCAGTACATAGTGAGTTCTTCTCTTATTTTTTCTTGTCTTGGAATTTCTTCTCTGCTGTACAGCCATCGTCCGTTACCTCCTGTTTATTCACTCTTGAATTCTTTCAGTTTGGCCAGACGCGGATCGATCCGATTCTTCCGGCTTTCCTGATACTCGGCTTCCGAGATTACCCGCCAGCCATCACCAGATGGGTAGGCATCCTCTTCCACTTCCGTCACAGAAATCGGCACTTCCAGCATGATTGCATCAATCACTGCCGGAAGAAGATCTATGACTTCATCCGTAACGACCCGGACATCTTCTTCATCAGTCTCCTCGAAGGAGTAGACTTCATGACTGTCTGTCTCCAGGGGAACCGCAATCTGTGCACCGGTAATGGCATCCGGCAGAAGCATTTCGCCAGTCAGATGAATATCGCATTCAAACAATCCTGTTTCATCATCCAGCCAGCCAGTCCCGCCAATGTGAACATTGCGGACGGCATTGATCAGCTTGTTCTCAGCAAATGCAGAATCATCTATTTCTACATCTTCATCAAACGAAACAGGACTATCATTCCGTTCCAGTTCTTCCCTTGTCCACTTCACGGCAGTTCTCCTCTATCGTTAACGCTCATCCATTATAGCAAAGCGTTTTTCAATGTCAACGGAATTTACTTGACACCAGAAATGCCCTTGGAATGCATGGAATCCAGCGCCGCAAGAATATCTGCATAGACTTTTCCGGCATCTGTTTCGTGCAGGATTTCATGGCGCATATGCGGATAGAGCTTTGTGCTGATCTGCGTATACCCCGCCTGCTTCAATGTGCTTACCGTAGATGCAAATCCCTCTTTGCCGCCAATGCACGGGTCATCCTCACCTGCAAACAGGAAAATCGGCAGATCCTGATTCCTGACATGATAGTTTTTCGCATTGCCCATCCGCTGCATGCCATCCATCAGGTCCATATAGCCCTGGATGGTAAACGGTTTGCCGCAGTCAGGATCATTGACATATGCCTGTACATTGTCCTGGTTCCGGCTGAGCCAGTCCACTGGTGTCTTTGGATTTTCAATGCCTTTGTTAAAGCCGCCGGTCATCAGTTTATCCAAGGTCTTCGAATGGCCCTTCTTTCCTTTGTTCAGCCGGATGATCGCACCAATGGCCTTTGCCACACCGACTGCACTGTTATAGTTAGGCACACCGGTCAGCACCATTCCATCAATCATGTCATCATGATCAATCAAAAAGCATCTGCCGATCATTGTTCCCATGGAATGGCCAAAGTAATACACCGGTACATCCGGATATTCCTGTTTCAGTCTGCGGATGCCTTCCACGCTGCTGTTAATCAGCGTATCCCAGCCATGATCATCACCAAAGTAGCCATATGTTCCATTCTGACGTGCCTTTGGGCCATGGCCCGGCAGATCATAGGTCAGTACGGCATAGCCGCCCTGCTGCAGATAACGGGCAAAGCCATCGTAGCGGCCGTGATGCTCCTGCATGCCATGCACTACCAGCACGGTTCCTTTCACCGGTCCCTGCGGCCGGTACATTGTTGAATCCAATTCTTGCGCCATTATTTTTCACCTCAGAAATCACTTCTTAGATATTATTGTAGTAATGATGTAACCGGTTACAATTGTCATTCAGGCATGTTTGTCTGAATCGGGAACCAGTTGCACAATTGTCAAAAGACGGTATCATCACATCAGGATCAAATTCTACAAAAAGGAGCAGCGAAGATGAAAACATGCGGGATCGTGGCGGAGTACAATCCGTTTCATTATGGCCACAAGTGGCAGATTGAACAGGCAAGGAAACTGTCTGGGGCAGATCTGATCATTGCCGTGATGAGCGGCAACTTTGTGCAGCGTGGAGAACCAGCGGTACTGGATAAGTGGAAGCGGGCAGAATGCGCACTGCGCAATGGTGTGGATGTTGTCATCGAGCTGCCCTATATATATGCCACCCAGAGTGCTTCTCACTTTGCCCGCGGTGCCGTAGAACTGCTGAAGCTGGCAGGTGCAGATGCCATCTGCTTTGGCAGTGAGTGCGGCAATCTGGAAAATCTGCAGGAAATAGCCGATACCCCTGTCAATCCGGACCATCTTCATGCAGCTATGGGAAATGGTCTCTCCTTCCCGCGGGCATATTCTTTGTTAACCAGTTCCATGGCACCCAATGATATTCTTGCTGTTTCCTATCTGAAAGCATTGAAAGATACTGGCATCAAACCGATTCCTGTACAGCGCACAACCGGTTATCTGGATGATGCCATGGGACACATCGCCAGTGCTTATGCAATCCGCAAAGCCCTGCATGATCATAAAGATCTTTCCGATTCCACGCCGATGGAACAAACGCTTCTGGACGCAGAGATCCCCTGGCCTGAGAAATATTATCCTTATCTGCGTACATTCCTTTTGACCAGCCACAAAGAAGATCTGGAACGGCTGTTTCTGTTTTCCGAAGGCATTGAGAATCATCTTGTCAGCCATGCCAAGGATTGTGAAAATTACGATGACTTCCTGGATGCGTGCACAAATTATCGGTATACAAGCGGCCGAATCAGAAGATCTTGCTTACAGGCTGTGAATCAGGTAACCAAAGAGGAAGTAAAGAGACTGCCAAAGATGGATACTCTGCGCATTCTTGGCTTTAATGACAATGGCAGGCAGTGGCTGCATGATATGCGCAAAAAAGATGTGCGTGTGGCATCCCGCTTTGCGGATGTGCCATATCCATGGCGGGTGATTGAATACCGCACCTCCCTGCTGTATACCAGTGTGCTTTCCAAGGAAAAACGGAAAGAAATTCTGGACAATGAGATCCGTGGTGCGCATTATGTGAAAACCAGCGCATAAAAAAGACCAACTTCAATGAAGTTGGTTTTTCTTTGCTTACATGACTTTGTGAATCCATCCCTCAGGTGCTTCAACGGTACCATTCTGGATGCCGGTGATGGTGTCATACAGAGCTGCGATATGCTTGCCTGCATGTTCCATGCCGGACGGGAATTCAATGACGTCATCATGATCGACGATTCTGCCGACCGGAGAGATGACGGCTGCTGTGCCGCACAGGCCGCATTCAGCAAAGCCCTTGACTTCCTCGAATTTGACCGGTCTTTCATCGACCTGCATATGCAGATAATGCTCTGCGATATAGACAACAGATCTTCTGGTGATGGAAGGCAGGATGGAGTCAGACTTTGGTACGACAAGCTTGCCGTCTTTGTCAACGAAGATCACGTTGGAGCCGCCGGTTTCTTCAACATAGGTGCGGGTTGCCGGATCCAGGTAGAGGTTCTCAGCAAAGCCGGCTGCGTGTGCCATGACGCTTGCATGCAGACTCATGGCGTAGTTCAGGCCTGCCTTGACAGCACCGGTGCCTCTTGGCGCAGCTCTGTCAAAGTCAGATACCTGCAGGGCAATCGGTGTTGCACCGCCTTTATAGTACGGTCCTACTGGTGTGGTAAAGATTCTGAATTGATAGGTATCAGCAGGTTTGACGCCAATGACAACACCAGTAGCGAATTCATAAGGACGGATATACAGAGATGCACCGGAGCCATAAGGCGGTACCCAGTCAGCATTTGCCTTTACAACCTGATCAATAGCATCCAGGAATCTATCCTTGGGGAATGGCGGCATTTCAATCCGCTTTGCCGAGTTGTAAATACGCTCGGCATTGAGATCCGGACGGAAGCATACGACGGATCCATCTTTCCATGTGTATGCCTTCAGTCCTTCGAATACCTGCTGGCAGTACTGCAGCATGCCAGCGGATTCATTCAGGACAACATTGGGGTCGCTTGTCAGAGCGCCATCATCCCATTTGCCATCTTTCCAGTTGGATACATAGCGGGCATCTGTCACCCGGTAATTGAAACCAATGTTTTTCCAGTCAAGATCTTTCTTTGCCATGCATATTCCTTCTTTCTATCAGGCAGCCTCTTTATTGCTGTCAGGATATTTACGCTCTGCAGGTCTGCGGCCTGTTTCAACAAGCGTCTTGATACATGTTACCGCGACAACAAGGCCAAGTACAATCAGGAATACGGCCATGATCAGCTGCATGCCATTGACAAGGAATACAGCGGTGCCAACCATGTATGCCTTGACGTTGTTGATGACGTTAAGAACGATCGCAGTAAATGTAACAGCAAGCATCGTTGCCATCGGTGCATAGAGCATCCAGCCTTTGCGGTTGGTTGCCTTCAGGAAGACAGCGATACCGATCAGCACAAGTGCAGCGAGCATCTGGTTGGCAGCACCGAACAGTGCCCAGATATTCTGATAGCCGCCCAGGCAGAGAACGTAGCCAAGGACAAGTGTGACTGTTGTGGCAACATAGCGGTTGGTAAGCAGCTTGCGCCATGCCGGCATCTTTTCTTCATCGCCAGAGAAGAGTTCCTGGAAGCTGAGACGGCCGATTCTGCCGACGGAGTCCAATGTGGACAGAGCCAGTGCCGAGATGCACATAGTCATAAAGACGTTGGCAACGCTTGTCGGGATACCGAACTTTTCGAGGAATCCGGCAACACCAGCAGAGAAGATCTGGAATGGTGTCATGTCAGCAGGTACAGTGCCGTTGACAGCAACAGCACCAACAACGATCAGGGAAACAACACCAAGCAGTGTTTCTGTGACCATGGCGCCATAGCCAACCGGGAGCATATCCTTTTCATTACTGATGGTCTTGGAGCTTGTTCCGGAGGAAACCAGGGAATGGAATCCAGAGACAGCGCCGCAGGCAATGGTGACAAACAGAGTCGGGAACATATAGGACTTTGCACCGGTGGATGTTGTGAGGACAAAACCATTGAAGGCATTGAGCTTCATGGTCGGATGACCAACGATGACACCAAGGACACCGCCAAGGATCATACCCAGCAGCATGAAGGTTGTCATATAATCACGCGGCTGCATGAGAATCCACATCGGCATGACAGCTGCAATGAACAGATAGACCATAATCACAAGATTCCACTGATGCGCAGTGAGATAAGCTGGCATTTTCATGCCTGCTGCAAACATGAAGACAATAAGGGCAATGGCAAGTACGAATCTGTGCCATTCCTTCATCCTGCTTCCGGCTGCTTTTTCAATCAGGCCGAAGACAATTGCGCAGACAACGAACAGAATGGAGATGGTAGCGGCAGCTGCACCGTTGAAGTTCTTTGTCACAGCGCCGTCAGATCCTGTCACGTAGCCATTGAAGGTTGACGATGTCATAGAAGTGAAGGCAGCGATAACCAGGCAGCTGAACAGCCAGCAGAACAGTGTGAAGAACTGACGGCCTTTGCGTCCAATGTACTTTTCAATGACCATGCCAATGGATTTGCCATCATTCTTGACGGAGGCATACAGGGCACCGAAGTCCTGTACAGCACCGAAGAAGACGCCGCCGATCAACAGCCACAGCAGTACCGGAACCCAGCCGAAGACGGCTGCCAGAATGGGTCCCTGTACCGGTCCTGCACCGGCAATAGATGAGAACTGGTGCGCAAATACTGTCAGTCTGCTGGATGGGACATAGTCTTCACCATCATTGTGAACAACGGCAGGTGTGTCCGCTTTGGGATCAACACCCCATGTTTTGGCAAGCCATCGGCCATAAACCAAATAGCCACAGGCAAGTACGACAACTGCAAACAACAAAATGAATAAACTGTTCATACCCTCTACGTGATCCGTGTGTGTTACGGATCTCCCCTTTCTGCACTAGAAAATGAGAAGGCGCAAAAAAGACTTTCGCCTCAGCATATTAAGCAAAGACGAAAGTCTGAACTTCCGCGGTACCACTTTGCGTTCCGCACTTGTGCGGCTGCTCTTCGTGTCCAACTACCATTGGACCCCCGGATAACGGCGGGTGCCGACCCTTGCCTACTCACTTTCGCTTTCAGGGGGCTGCTCACAGATGAGGCTGACAGACGCTTTCCCTGCTGCCCTTCCACCAACGGCAGCTCGCTGTAGGTACTCGTTGAGTCTGCAGTATGTTCTGATCACTGCATCTCATTTCCTATGCGAAGATATTAGCTTTGCAAGTCATTTAAGTCAACTGATTTTCAGTAACTTTTTGAATTATTTTCATCGTCTTCAGAAACTATTTACATTTCTTACATTTAAGCGTTTACATTTCTTGACATAAGAAAAAGCAGAGCTTTCACCCTGCTTACTCTTCCTCACTTGGAATTCTGACGTTGGAATAAACCTTGTTGACATCCTCAACATCATTGAGCATATCCATCAGCTTATGATAAGACTCAATGTCTTCCGGATCAGTCAGATCCACATACTCATTCGGCAGCATTGCTGTCTCGCATCTGGAGAATTCCACACCCGGGATCAGTTTTTCAATTGCATCCTGTGCTTTGCCGAAATCTGCGAATGTTGTCTTGACTGTCATGACGCCGTCATTTACGCTCACATCCTGAACATCAACATCTGCTTCCATCAGTGCTTCCAGCATCTTATCCTCATCGGTATAAGGAAACTCGAAGATACCGTCGTTCTCATAGTTGTAAGATACGCCGCCGGCATTGACAAGCTTGGCACCGCGGCATCTGTTGAAACATGTCTTGACGTTGGTGTAGGAACGGTTTGTGTTGTCAGTCAGGCAATCAATGATCACCGTGCTTCCACCAGGGCCAAATCCTTCATAGCGTGCCTCATCATAGTTCTCATCACTGCCGCCCTTTGCCTTTTCAATGGCTCTCTTGATAACGTCAGCCGGAACCTGATTGGACTTTGCTTCAGCAATCTTTCTTTTCAGTGTGAGGTTCATATCCGGGTCAGGAACACCACTCTTAGCTGCAATATACAGCTCTTTGCCAAACCTGGAATACAGCTTGGACTTGATCGCTGCCGTTTTAGCCATTGAGGCAGCGCGTACTTCATGTGCTCTTCCCATGTATACTTTCCTCCTGTTATTTTTTACCGAACCATTATATCACGCACTTTTTATATGGGAAGTATAATTGCTTGTTCACCCAATGTTCAGCCTGTATCCACATATCTTCTCATCTTTTCTTCTATCATAGTAACAGTTACCTGGAAAGGAGAAGCCTATGTCATATAAACTGTCTGCCGCTCTGGCAGTGATTCTGCTGGCAGGCTGTGCCTCTGCACAGGCGGCTGATGTACAGGAACGCTATACGACCAAAAGTGTCTATGGCACGGTGACATCTATCAGTGGCAATGACCTGACCCTGCAGAACACGCAGAACGGACAGGACTTCACAGTGTCTCTGGACAGTTCTGTTGTGATTTATGAAAATGATGACACCATCCCGCCTTCCCAGATCCAAATGAACGATGTGCTGCTGTGTACGTATACAGATGGTGAGCTGACCGTCATTGCAGTCATCAATCCGGCTTCCTGATTCCTTTGTGCTACAATACAGACATAGAGGACACGAATTGTATGTCAGTATATGTAATGAGTGATCTTCATGGCTGTAAGGATGAATTTGATCAGATGCTGAAGATCATTGACTTCACAGAATATGATGAGCTGTGGATTGATGGCGATGTATGTGACCGCGGCAGGCATTCCATTGCCCTGCTGCAGGAAATCATGCATCATGACAACATGCACATGATTTTTGGCAATCATGATGTGTGGCTGGCACGCTATACCCAGGAGCTCATTGATGCCAAAAAGGATTCAGCATCCGTAGATATGACCAATGATCTGCTGTGCTGGCTGCACTATAATGGCGGCTACCGCACGGCAGATGAATTCATGGATCTGTCTTTTCCAGAATGCTATGACATCAAGCTGTATCTGGAAGACAGACTGCTGTACAAGTATCTTGATGTTCATGGCAGAAAGTTTCTGCTGTTGCATGCCGGTCTTTCGGAAGAATACATGCACCCGGACACAAGACTCTCAGAAGTTCCTGCGCAGATCCTGGTCTGGACGCATGCAGAGATTGATGCCAATCCATTCCCGGACTGCACCATGATACTGGGCCATGTGCCAACCTTCATGTATCATCCTAAATATGATGGCAAAATCATCCACAGTGATGATAACCGCACCATCCACATTGACTGCGGCTGTGTCTACGGCAGGACCCTGGGATGCCTCCGCCTGGATGATATGAAAGAGTTCTATGTGCCTAGCAGTTACCCGTATCTGCAGTATTATCCTGACAGTTATCTGAAGGAATGCGGTATTGAACCGCACGCATGAGCAGCGAAAGCTGCTCTTTATTTCTGTTCCATATCCAGATAGATGCGAACAGAGAATTTCTGCACAGGTGAAAAGTCCACATCGCCATGGTACTTCTCTGCCATTGAACGGATGGAGCGTGTGCCGATGCCGTAGGACGCATGCTTGCTGGAAAGGAACTGCCCGTTGCGCAGATGAACAAGTGACTGATTGTAAGTATTGGTGCATTTCATCATTAACATACTGCCATGAATGCCAGCATGCAGGGAAATCTCTTTCTTTCCTTTTACATGGCGGCAGGCCTCAACGGCATTTTCCAGCATGTTGCCAACAACGACAATCAGATCAGAATCCGCAATCTCCCCGCAAGATGCAGGAATATTTCCCTGAATATCCAACGCGATACGTTCCTGCTGACACAGAGAGTCATAATGCAGCAGCAGTGCACTAACAGCATGGTTGTCGCAATAATGTGAGATCTGGGGAGAAGGAAGCTCATTAGAGATTTTCTGCAGATAGTTTTCCAAAGCATCATAATCCTTCACCTGCATCATCTGCTGCATGACGGTGACATGATGGCGTAGATCATGGCGCTGCCGGCGCAGTTCTTCCTGATTCTTCAGCATCAGATCTGCCTTCTCTTTCTGCGCCGCGATGGCATTGTTGACAAGTGTTACCTCATCGGCAAGCTCGCCTGCTTTTGTCTGCATGAAAAAGGCATTTCTTGTGCGCATCAGAGTGATCAAAGAGATCGCAATGCCAAAGATTGAAATGGCAATTTCAAAAAAAGTGCGGGACAGATCCGTTTTGCCATCGATATAAAGTACTGCCTGGGCAATCTCTGCGCCAACCAGCACCAACAATGCAGTTGAAAACAGAATCTGTTCAGTTCTCTTTTCGGTACATGCAGTCTCCACCAGAAAACACACATCAATGCTAAGAAGGGCAATATACAGCCATTGACACGGAATCATCACCGCGGACAGCTCTATCCTGCCTGAAGCAGAAAGGCAGGCACAGCCAATGATCCAGGCTTCTGACACAATAACCAGCAGCTGAATCCATTTCTGTCTTTCCGTTTTAACCATGAATGTACTGATGATCAGAATCGGCACAATGATCAGATAAAAGCAGCTTATTTTCAGAATATACATAAAGGATGGCTGAGAAGCCACATAACAAACCATGGGATTTGCCGCAAGGCAGAACAAACCGCTCAGAATAAGCAGAATGCCTGGCCATCTGACCATTTTTCCCTGTTCTGCCACCTTGAGAAAGAAGAAGGAAATATTCAGCAGGAAAAGACCAATGGTAACAAACGCAAAAGACAGAAGCGCAGATAAAAGATAGCGGTGCAGGAGTGCATGAAGAATTGTATTCTGACTGCCGACAAGAAATGGCCGGATCTGCATTGGCTGGGCAGATGAGCCGACAGTATAAACCATTTCAATATGAATAGAGTCATTTTCCGATTCAGGAAGCGCCAGGGAAAAGGAAGTACATGGAATATTATGGAGGGATGTATCTTCAGAACTATCATAAACCAGCTGACCGTCCGCATACACATCCATAAATGCGCCATCCAGACTGACATACAGATACTGATTCTGAGCAACAGGTACATCAAAATACAATACCACCTGTTCCCCTGCTTTCAGCTTCTGGAGGGCTTCCGGCAGTTTGATTTCCAGAAGTTCTCCATTTCTCTCCATCTGCACAGAAGAGATTTCGATACTCTGTGCCGTATGATCAGAGAAGCTGTCCGTGATATTCCAGACAACGATTTCTGATGCCAGCCCAAGAATAAGCAAAACGGCAAGGACCAGGGAAACAATTCTGCCAAGAGATTTCATAATCAATTCTCCAGACTGCCAAACATGAAGTTTTTCCAGGCAGTTTTTGCCTGTTTCATGCTTGTACGGCGGATATATACGGTAGCGTCATTGGCCATGATGAATACATTCATTTCTTCATCAATGCGCTTTACCTGTGAAAGATTCACGATATAGCTCTGGTGGCAGCGCAGGAAAAGTGATGTTGGCAAAGATGTCATCAGATCATCCAGTTTTGAAGAGGTTTCAATGGTATTGCCAGATGTCAGATAAATGACCGTCATACGGTTTTGATGTTCGATATACAGAATTTCATTGAGAAACACATGTTCTGTACCATTGCGGCCTTTGACATCAATGGCTGGACGCAGCTGTTTTTGTTTCAAGGCAAAGTCCAGCACTTCATCAATATCTTTCTGCTGTAATGGTTTATGCAGATAGCGTCCCACATGAAGCTGGTAACCATCCAGGGCATGATCAAGAGATGTAGTGATAAAGGCAGCAGGCGTATCAGGGTCTTTCTGTCGGACCTTCTTCAGGACATCCACACCGGTCATACCGTTCATGTAAATATCCATCAGGATCAAATCATATTTGCCAGGCCAATAAGACTGCAGAAAAGATACGCCATCCTGAAAAGCGGAGATATCGCATTCGATCTTGCTGTTATGAAGCAATGCAGCCAATGCGTCATACTCCGGTTTTTCATTCTCACAGATACCAAGAAAAAGTTTTTCAGTGTCTGCCATTGAATCTCACCCACTCAAATTATATCACAGGGCAAATGCTCGGACTGCACCTTGCAGACAGCACTGCCAAAAAAAGGCAGAGCATTTCGCTCTGCCTCTTCACTTCCCAGGGGAACATTTTTTGTGGGAAGCCCTTACTGCCGGGTATTGCAGTTTGGGATATCATCACTTTGATTCTTCTTTTCTGCGGCGAAGAATCAGCGCAATGAACAGTGCCAGGAGACTGGATGAACCAAGCCATACCCATGTAGTAACATCCGAATTCACTCCAGTCTGTGGTGTCTTCGAAGAGTTGGATGTTGGCTTGCCGTTGTCGCTTGTGCTTGGAACAGCTGGAAGCGGTGTTGGATCAGATGAAGGTGTCGGTGACGGTTTCGGATTGTCGTCATCGGTATGCGGAACTGTTGGTTCATATGTGTTGTTGAACACAGCGCTATCTTCATCATAAGCCACTTCTATATGAAGTGTGCCATCACCATTGTCGCTTACTGTTACCGTCACTGTCTCTTCATGAGAGTCGTATACGATGTTTGCATCAGTACCGGCAACTTCACGGATTGTGTAAGTGTAGGTTCCAATTTCATCCATCGTCCAGCTGATCGGGCCGAAGACAACTTTGCCATCTTCATTGACAGCAGTAGCAATGGTCCTGCCATCCTGCACAAGCTCGAAGCTGAACTCACCATTCTGAGCATCACGTCCCGTCAGATTCTTACGTGCTTCAATGACAGCGGAGCCATCCTGAGCACTGTAAGTATTTGTGAACACAGGCTTCGTTTCAGGCAGCACAGCCTTTGCAGTACCATCCTGATCAATCACTTCAACGGTTACTTCATATGCGTTGTCATCATATGTCATACCGCCAAGACCCTGATCAACTTCTTTCAGAGTATAGGTGTGTGTGCCATAGGTGACATCGTGAATCGTACTGAATGTGATGTTTCCATCTGCATCATTGGTTCCTGTTGCAGCAAGCTGATCACCTTCATAAGCTTCAAAGTTGAACTCGCCTGCTTTCAGATCACGGCCAATCAGGTTCTTCTCAGCACTCAGAACAACATCTGTCTTCTTCAGACTGTAGGCATTGTTGAATGTGACATTGTTACTGCCAGTGCCTACCTGGATCTGCATGCTTGTGCCTGCATTTCCATTGACTGTGGCTGTCACATCATACCCTTCTGTCTCATAGCCTGTTTCAGCAATGTTCAGGATCGTTCCAAACTTTGCTTCAACATTCCAGACATACGGATCATCAGCAGTACCTGTACCAGATACAGCATCCGCAGCAGTCAGTACATTTTCACCAGCACCAGTGATTGCAAAGGTATCCGGCAGTTCATCAACGCCTGTGAAGCTCTTTGTGACTCTTACCATGTAAGTGCCTGCCTCATAGCTGTTAACAAAGTCGACATTGTTATTAGACGTTCCGATTGTAATCTCAGCAGATGTGCCATCCTTGCCATTAACGGATGTTGTTACATCATATCCGTTGACCTGATAGCCGTTCTCTGTGAAGGTTACCTTTGTGCCATAATCCGCCTTGCCTGTCCATGTGTAGGTTCCATTTGTACTCTTTGCATCATCCAGTGTGTAGACATTGCCAAGAGAATCTGTAATCTGGAAGTCCTCCGGCAGTGCTTCAACACCAGTGAAGCTCTTGGTAACTGTGAATTCATAGCTGTTAACCGTATTGGTAACAGTCAGAACTTTGCTTGTCTGATCATAGGCTTTATCGAAGTTGTCCTTAATCAGCCAGTTGAAGATCTTGTGGAAGAAGTCTTCATCTGATTCTTTTCTCAGAGAAACAACACCATCATCTTCACTGACTGTGATTGTCCAGTCTTCTGCACCTGTATAGCCAATTGGTGCAGCTTCATGCAGCGTGAAGCTGAACTTAGCACTTGGATCTGTGCCAAAGTCGAAGTTTGCAAAGTCTGCAGTCAGATCATTTTCACCATCTGTGGTTCTGGTCCAAACAACTTTGTTATTGCTGTCTGTCAGTGTGAATACTGCACCTGCCAGCAGCTTGCCATCCTGATCAACCTTGTGGATTGTGAAGGAAGGTCTATTAACATCATCATCTTCGGAATACTTCTTGGAATAGCTGTTGACGAAGCTGATGTTGTTGTCATCACCCACTGTCAGTTCGATGCCAGTTCCAGGATTTCCATTGACTGCTGCAGCCACCTGATAACCGGATACTGCATATCCTGTTTCACTCAGTGTCAGATTTGTTCCGTAAGCAACATCTCTTGTCCACTGGTATGTGAAGTCACCAGTCTTTTTAGCATTGGCCAGTGTGAGATTTTCACCCAGACCTGTGATTGCAAAGCCTGTCGGAACTTCTTCATCTGTCAGACCATTGAACTGCTTTGTGACAGTGATGGTACGTGGCTGTGCTGTATAGGTATTGCTGAAGGTAATGACGTTATTCTTTTCCTCGGCTGTTACCTTCAGAGTTCCAGATGTTTCAATCTGACCATTGACTGTTGAAGCAAGATAATAGCCATGAACAGCCATGCCGCTTTCTGTAAGCCGGAATTCAGTACCATAGTCTGCATTACCAGTCCAGGTGTAGGTATTACCCTGCTTTGCAGCATCTTTCAAAGTGTACCGCCTGCCATTTTGATCGGTGATCACGAATGTGTCCGGCAGTGCGTCTACGCCAGAGAATGTCTTGACGATTGTGAACGGATATACAATGGCAGTATTTGTAACTGTCAGAATATCGCTTGCTGCATCATAGTTCTTGCCAAGTCCATCCGTAATGACCCAGTGATAAACCTTGTGGTAGTAATCCTCACCATCTTTCTTAACGAGGTCAACCTTGCCATCATCTTCTTTGACAGTAAGAGTAAGATCTGCAGCACCTGTATACCCTTCTGGAACAGATGTTTCACGCAGTGTGAATGTATGAACTGCTTTTGCATTCTCACCGAAGTCGAAGCTGTCAGAGTTAACGCTCAGTACACCGTCGGCTGCTGTTGTGCCAGACCATACAACATTGTTGTTCTGATCGTACAGTGTGAAACCTGCTCCGGCGAGTGCTCTGCCATTCTGGTCCACTTTATGCAGGATGAATCCAGGCTTTGTCACATCATCTGTTTCGCTGAAGTTCATGACATAGCTGTTCGTGAATGCAGCAAGATTATTCTTTGTACCAACAGTAATCTCTGTTCTGTCAACTGCTTTACCATTCACTGCAGCAATTGTCTGATAGCCACTAACCTGATACCCGCTTTCCTGAATCTTCAGCTTTGTTCCATATACAGCCTTTGCTGTCCAGACATACGGATCATCCAGTGTGCCTGTTCCACTGACTGCATTTCCAGTTGTGAATACTTCATTGCCAACACCTGTAATCTTGAAGGTATCCGGCAGTGCATCAATACCAGTGAATCCCTTTGTCACAGTGACATCGTAGGTATTTGCAGTATAGACATTGTTGAATGCCATGACATTCTTTGCAGAATCTGCTGTGACTGTCAGCTTGTTACTTGTGCCTTCGGATCCATTTGCTGTTGACTTGACACTGTATCCATCGACATCAAAGTTGTACTCTGTAAAAGTAATCTCTGTCTTATACTTAGACAATATGTAAAAGCCCTCCATTAACTTGTGTGTTCGAGGATCATCCCGCATACTTGTTATTGGCTTAATAAAAAAGATGGGGGAAGTTGCCTCATCCAAGAAAGGAAGGCCTTTACATGATAGCATACGTTGGAATTGATGCACACACTACAAACTACACGCTCTCGACTTATCTTGAAGGATCAGCAGCACCTGTGAACACAAATACCTATTCCCCTGCTGTTGCTAACATCATCAGCTACTGCAAGGGAATCAGAAAAAAGGTTGGAAATGATACAGAGATCGTTGTTG